>NZ_JAHBDR010000066.1:0-61290 GCF_019956575.1 Pseudomonas sp. A-R-19 | reverse complement strand
GGCGATGTTGTGGGTCAGTTCCAGTGCCCGAGCGAGACGCATAAAAAAATCCGATGCCAGTACAGGCATCGGATTTTGATTTCTTGCGGCCAAAGGTCAAGCGAGAAGGCTTAACTGATCGGCATTAGGCCCCGGGGGTTGTTTAATTTTCCCGCTTGAAAGGGGTTCCTTCAGACATTTCCTGGCAGATTTTCTGTGATGGCTGACGGCAACTGAGGCAACCACCTACAAGACCTTGCGACATCGGTGTAGCCCCTTGGCACAGGCATTTCGCCCCTTTTTCGGGCACTGCCTGACGGCGCAAAAATTAACTAGACAGGCAGTACGCGATAATTAAATACTCCTTTCAACGGACTGTTAAAAACTGTAACCCGCTCATCCAGCAGGAGCCCGGATGCCTTTCTCGAACACCCGATCAATGCGCCTGGCCAGGCATCACCTCCGGCCGAACTGTCCGTTCCTCGTTTAATGCGGTCCAGCACAAGAAGCATCTGACAAGAACAAGCGTGGCGCCTGACAACGTTCCGGCGACCACCGATTTAATGTGTGGAAAAACCGACAGTGATAGTCAGGTTCGGCTCAAGCCGCCGAATCGTTTGATACAGGAGTGTCTCCATGCTGGTCTTGCGTCCAGTCGAGTTGGCCGACCTGCCCCAGTTGCAGAGGCTGGCTCGTGAAAGTCTCGTGGGCGTAACGTCCCTGCCCGACGACAGTGAACGGTTGCGCGGAAAAATCCTCGATTCCTGTGCGTCGTTCGAGAAGGACGTCGAGGCTCATGGCCCGGAAAACTATTTCTTTGTGCTCGAAGACCTGGCGACGCAGCACCTGGTCGGCTGTTCGGAAATTCTCGCCACGGCGGGGTACAGCGAGCCGTTCTACAGCCTGCGCAACCGGCACTTCACCAGTGCTTCGAGGGAGCTGAACATCGAGCACGGCGTACCCGCCTTGTCGTTGTGCCACGACCTCAGTGGCCACACCCTGCTGCGCGGCTTCCATATCGAAGCCGCACGGGAACGCAGCGCACAGTCCGAACTGCTGTCGAGGGCGCGCCTGCTGTTCATCGCCGCCCACGCCCGGCGTTTTTCCGAAACAGTGATCACCGAGATCGTCGGCTACAGCAGTGATGACGGCCACTCGCCATTTTGGGACGCCGTGGGCAAGCATTTCTTCGATTTGCCCTACGTCGAGGCCGAACGCCTGTGCGGCCTGCAGAGCCGCACCTTTCTCGCCGAACTGATGCCGCAGTATCCGATTTACGTGCCCATGCTGCCCCAGGCGGCACAGGACTGCATCGGCAGCATCCACCCCGACGGCCAGGAAGCCTTCGATATCCTTGAACGTGAAGGCTTCGAAACCAACAGTTACATCGATCTGTTCGACGGCGGCCCGACCCTGTATGCGCGCACGTCCGGCATTCGTTCCATCGCCCACAGCCAGTGCGCCATCACGCGGCCGGGAACTGTGATCGATCCCCGTGGCAGCTATCTGGTGAGCAACGATTCCTTGCAGGATTACCGGGCCATCGTCGCCGATCTTGAGTACATCAGCGGGCAACCCGTCACGCTTGACGCCGCCATGTGCGAGGCGCTGAAGGTGACCGAGGGCAGCCCGGTCAGGATGATCGCCCTGTGAGTAGCCGCCAGATTCAGCGCCCCAGCACACGCGAACAAGGAACAGCCGCATGATTGTCCGCCCGGTCCAGATCACCGACCTGCCCGCCCTGTTCACGCTGGTGCGCCAAGCCAGCCCGGGGCTTACCAGCCTGCCGGCCGACGAAGAACGCCTGGCCCACCGGATCCGCTGGGCCCAACGCACCTTCGCCGGGCAGGTCGACCGCGCCGATGCCGATTATCTGTTCGTGCTCGAGGACGACGAGCAGCAAGTGGTGGGCGTCAGTGCGCTGACGGGTGGCATCGGCCTGCGCGAGCCCTGGTACAACTACCGGGTAGGACTGACGGTCAGCGCGGCACCGGACCTGGGTATTCAGCGCCAGATGCAGACCCTGTTCCTGAGCAATGAATTGACTGGCCAATCGGAAATCTGCTCGCTGTACTTGCGCCCCGATCAGCGCCAGGGCAGCAACGGTCGTTTGCTTTCACTCGGGCGCTTGTTGTTTGTCGCCGAGTTTACGCAGCTGTTCGGCAACCGGCTCATCGCCGAACTGCGCGGCAGTGCCGACGAACGCGGTGGCTCGCCGTTCTGGGACAGCCTCGGCCGGCACTTTTTCAAGATGGATTTCAGCCACGCCGATCACTTGTCCGGGCTCGGCAACAAATCCTTCATCGCTGAACTCATGCCGCGCCAGCCGCTGTACACCTGCATGCTCACCGAACAGGCCCGGGCGGTGATCGGCAAGGCTCACCCCAATACCGAGCCAGCGCTGAAAATCCTCAGCGCCGAGGGGTTTGCCCACAAGGGCTACATCGATATCTTCGACGGCGGACCGGTCCTTGAAGCCCCGGTCTCCGGGATCCGCACCGTGCGCGATAGCCAGCCGCTGTCACTGGCCATCGGTTCGCCGGACGATAAGTCGCCCGTCTGGCTGATCCATAATCGCCGCCTGGAAAACTGTCGCATCACCTGCGCCCCGGCCAGGCAGATGGGCAACAGCCTGGTGGTTGATCGCCTGACCGCCAAGCGCTTGCAGCTGCAACCCGGCGACTCGGTGCGCGCCGTGCCGCTGCTTGACCAACGGCAGCAGGCCGTGGCGGCGTGACTTATCAGCTTCATTGTTGCGACGTCAATCGTCCTTACCCAGCAAATTCGTCATCATTCTCTCCCTGCGCGCGTGATAGCCTTTTATTTCTTCGGCGTTGACACTTTTGCTCAAGCCCTTCCATTCCATTGGTGGAACTCATATGTCCAGGCTTTCCCATCAAGATTTGCGCCGCAATTTTCGCCAACTGTTCGCCTCCAACACCTGCTACCACACGGCCTCGGTGTTCGACCCGATGTCGGCGCGCATCGCCGCCGACCTCGGCTTCGAAGTCGGGATCCTGGGTGGTTCGGTCGCCTCGTTGCAAGTGCTGGGCGCTCCTGACTTTGCGTTGATTACCCTCAGCGAATTCGCTGAACAGGCCACCCGCATCGGCCGTGTCGCCCAGTTGCCAGTGATTGCCGACGCCGACCACGGCTACGGCAACGCGCTGAACGTCATGCGCACCATCGTCGAACTCGAACGTGCCGGCGTCGCCGCGCTGACCATCGAAGACACCCTGCTGCCCGCGCAGTTCGGCCGCAAATCCACCGACCTGATCACGGTCGCCGAAGGCGTCGGCAAGATCCGCGCGGCACTCGAAGCCCGCTGCGATAAGGAAATGGCAATCATCGCCCGTACCCACGCCGGGATCCTGCCAGTGCAGGAAATCATCAGCCGCACCCGGCAATACCAGCAAGCCGGGGCCGACGGGATTTGCATGGTCGGCGTAAAAGACTTCGACCATCTGGAGCAGATCGCCGAGCACCTGAGCGTGCCGTTGATGCTGGTGACCTACGGCAACCCGCTGCTACGCGATGACAAGCGCCTGGCCGAACTGGGTGTGCGCGTGACCATCGACGGCCATGGCGCCTACTTCGCCGCGATCAAGGCGACTTACGACAGCCTGCGCGAACAACGCCAGATCCTCACCCAGACCTCGGACCTGAGCGCGACCGAACTGACCCACACCTACACGCAACCCGAGGAATACATCCGCTACGCGGAGGAATTCATGAGCGTGAAGGAATGATCGTTTAAACCGACACGCCGCCTTCGCGAGCAAGCCCGCTCCCACAAGGATCTTGGGTGAATACAAAATTTGTGTTCAACAGAAATCAACTGTGGGAGCGGGCTTGCTCGCGAAGGGGCCAGCACATCCAACACCACTGCCGCCTGACACACCGCTTTCGCGAGCAAGCCCGCTCCCACAGGCTTAGTCACACCGAGTTGAACAGTTCGCGATGGGGTTTGCCGTTGCCGCAACAGATCACGCGGTTGCGCCCGGTGGTCTTGGCTTCGTACAGCGCATGATCGGCGTCGTTGAGCCAGAGTGTCGCGTCGGCGTGGGCCGGGTTGAATGACGCCAGGCCAATACTCAGGCTGACTTTCAGCGCCGGGTTCTGCTCGTAACCCAAGGTGGCGAAGCGATCGCGCAGGGCATCCATGACCACGGCGGCGCGGTTCAGGGGCAGGTCCGGGAGGATCACGCAGAACTCGTCACCGCCGTAGCGCCCGGCCACGTCGGTCGCCCGAAGGTTCTGCCGGAGCATTTTGCTCAACTGGCGCAAGACGATATCACCGGCGACATGGCCGTAGGTGTCGTTGATGGCCTTGAAATGGTCGATGTCGATCAGGGCAATCGCCCCGCCCTTTTGCTGGCGTTTGCAACGTTGAAACTCGACCTCCAGCTGGTCCTTCCAGGTGCCATGGTTGAGCAGGCCCGTCAGGCTGTCGGTACGGCTCAGTGCCAGCAGTTCACGCTTTTGACGGCCGAGGGTATGGGCCTGGCGGAAGCAGATCCAACCCAGCGCCAGCGGATACAGGCACAGCAACGGCAAACAGGCATAGAGCTGCAGCGGGCTGGTGGCGGGAATGAACGCCGGGGCGAAAATCTGCAAGCCAACACCCACGCCCAGCACTTGTGCGGCCGTCCCGGCCAACAGGAAGCGCATGCCGCCGATGGCCACGTTGTTCATGGCCATCATTGAAATGGTGGTCGCGCTGGGCAGTGGATTGAAATGCATCGCGGCAATCCAGAAGCCGCCGAGGAAAGCATCGATCAGCAGATTGCGGTGTTCAGCGTGATAAGGCGTCCTGGCCCGGCGCGCCCATTGGTAAGCCAGGTGCGGCCAGACCACGCCGTTGAACCACATGAATGCCCAGACCCACGGCGCCGGATCGAGTGGATACATCGCCGCGCTCACGCACACCAATCCCAGGGCCACCCCGAGGATTCGCGATGTATAGAGCCTCCTGGCCAATGAAAATCCCTTTCCTCCCGCTTTTGCCATAGGGCCTCTGTGCCACTCGACGGAATGCGATAACAGCCTGTGCCTGTTCGCTGGAGTCTATCAGGGCGAGATCAAATAGCCATCACCGGTCGGCAGACTGAATATCGCGACATCACGCCCGCATAAAAGCAAAAGCCTCGTCTGCAGAAACGGCTATACATGAAAGAAGGGGATGATCGATGACCATAAGAGGAGGCCCATGCAGACCTTTCAAGTATTGATCATTGGCAGCGGATTTGGCGGCCAATGTGCTGCAATCAATTTGCTCAAGGCCGGCATCGATGATTTTCGCCTGCTGGAGCGCCGGGCGTTCTTCGGCGGTACCTGGTGCCAGAACACCTACCCCGGCGCGGCAGTCGACGTGCCCTCGCCGCTGTATTCCTTGTCTTTCGCCCCGTATCGCTGGTCGCAAATGTTCGCCGAACAGGCCGAACTGCATCGCTACACCCGCCATGTGGTGGAACATTTCGGCCTGCGGGACAAGGTGGAACTGGACACGAATGTCGAGGGCATAGAGTGGGACGACACCAGCAAGCGCTGGATCGTCTGCACCGCCGGCAAAGGCACGTTTTGCGCGCAGTTCCTGATCAATGCGACCGGGCCGCTGAGCCAGCCGGTGGTGCCCCGCTTCGACGGACAGGAGCGCTTTGGCGGCAAGACGTTTCACACCAATAACTGGGATCACAGCTACGACTATCGGCAAAAACGCGTGGCCATCGTCGGCAGCGGCGCCAGTGCGGCCCAGGTGATTCCGGCCATTGCCCCGGACGTCGGGCACTTGCATGTATTCCAGCGCACACCCCACTGGGTATTACCCCGGGCTGACCGCAGCTTCGGCCGTTTCCAGCGCTGGCTGCTGGGGCTCAAACCCGCCTACAAGCTGCTGCGTTGGGGGATCTACTGGCAATTCGAAACCCGGGTGATTGCCTTCAAGTATTCGAAGCCGGCGGTGCACATGGTCCAGCGCCAGGCCCTGCGTTTTCTCAAGCGCCAGGTGCCGGACGCCGAACTGCGGCGCAAACTGACGCCGGACTACACCATCGGCTGCAAGCGGGTGATTCTGTCCAGCACGCTGTACCCGGCACTGGCCCGCCGCAACGTGACACTGCACAGCCGCGAACAAGGCATCGCCGCCATCGACGAAACCGGCATCGTTACCCACGATGGCCAGCACATCGACCTCGACCTGATCGTCTGGTCCACCGGCTACGACGCCACCGACGGGGTGATTTCCTACCCGGTCACGGGCAAAAACGGCACCCGCCTGAAGGATGTCTGGGCGCAGTACCCACGGGCCTACTTGGGCACTGCCCTGCCCGACTTTCCCAACCTGTTTATCGTCACCGGGCCGAACACCGGCATCGGCCATACCTCGGCGCTGTTCATCATCGAATCGCAGATGAACTACATCCTCGATTGCATTCGCACCTTGAAGACTCAAGGTTTGCGCAGCATCGAAGTTCGCCATGAGGCGGAACGTACCTACACTGAAATGATCCACCGGGAAATGGAACGTACCGTGTGGAAGTCCGGTGGTTGCCACAGTTGGTATCAAAGCAAGAGCGGTCATGTGATTGCCATGTTTCCAGGGTTCAGCTTCAGCTTTCATCGCTTGACCCGAGCGCTGAAACCCGCCGATCACATTTTGTCCTGAGCAGATAGAAAGGAGACGCGTGATGCTTTTGTTGTTCGTCGTTCTCGCAGTTTTCGTCACCTGGAGCTGGCTTACCTACCCGGCCATCGGCTACTGGCTCTATGACTTGAACATGGCGGCCGAGGCCAAGCTGTACCGGCTGCACAAAATCGTCGTGCCCATCCCCGAGATGACCGTCTCGACCTGGCAAGGCGGGCCCTACGAAGCCACCAGCAGTGTGCTGATGCTCCACGGTTTCAGCGCCGACAAGAACCTCTGGCTGCGTTTCGCCCGGCACTTCGTCGGCAGCCATCGAGTGATCATCCCGGACATCGCCGGCCATGGCGAAACCGGCTTCAAGGCCGGTGGCGGCTATGACATCCCACTGCAGGCCAAGCGCATGATCCAGTTGCTGGACGTGTGCGGCGTCGAGAAAGTCCATGTCATTGGCAACTCCATGGGGGGCTACATGGCGGCGTGGCTCGCGGCCAATTACCCGGAGCGCATTGTGTCCGTGGCGCTGATCGACCCGGCGGGGGTTACCGCGCCCGAGCCCAGTGATCTGGAGCGGCATTTGGCCAAGGGCCACAACCCGTTCCTGATTCACTCGCGCGAAGAATTCCAGCGCTTCTACGCGATGACCATGGCTTCGCCGCCCTGGGTACCGAAGCTGGTGCTCGATGCCGTCGCCCAACGCTATGAACAGTCCCGCGAGGAGCTGGAGGAAATCTTCCGGGATTTCCGCGCCAGCCCGCCGATGGAGCCGCACCTGCCCGACATCAGCGCCCCGGCGCTGTTGCTGTGGGGGCGCAAGGACCGGTTGATCGATGTCAGCAGCGTGGCGGTCTGGAGCAAGGGCATCGCCGACCTGCGCGTGCACATTTGGGACGCCATCGGGCACATGCCCATGGTGGAAGCGCCTACCGGTTCGGCGCGCCTGTATCGCGAGTTTTTGGCATCGCTGCGATCGGAGAGTCCACAGGATCAACGACTGCATTAGGCATCCAGTCCTTTGAAGAATGAGGTTCGTCAGAAACTTCGTTTGTCGGTGACGCGCAAGGCTGCGATCTTTCTTGCATCCTTTACGTCACCGCGCCAGGAATCCTGTTCATGAACCAGCCGAACTTCGTCAGCCCTGACCTGATCCGCCAACGCTTCTCCAAAGCGATGTCCGACATGTATCGCGAGGAAGTGCCGTTGTACGGCGCGTTGATGGAACTGGTGGAGCAGACTAACCGTCACGTACTGGACAGCGATTCGCAAGTCGCGCAACAGCTCACGAGCACCGGCGAAATCGAGCGCCTGGACCTGGAGCGTCATGGGGCGATCCGCGTCGGCACGGCCGATGAGCTGGCGACCCTCGCCCGCCTGTTCGCGGTGATGGGCATGCTACCGGTGGGTTACTACGACCTGACACCGGCCGGCGTACCGGTGCATTCCACGGCTTTTCGCGCGGTGCATGAAGCGGCGTTGCAGGTCAGCCCGTTCCGGGTATTCACCTCGCTGTTGCGCCTGGAATTGATCGAAGACCTGGAACTGCGCGCGTTCGCCCAGTCGATGCTCGACCGGCGCTCGATCTTCACGCCCATGGCCCTTTCTCTCATCGACCGTGCTGAAACCCAAGGTGGCCTGACCGAGCAGCAAGCCCTGGAGTTCGTCGAACAGGCCCTGGAGACATTCCGCTGGCACCACAGCGCCACCGTCACTGCCGAGCAGTATCAACAACTCAGCGCCCAGCATCGTCTGATCGCCGACGTAGTGGCGTTCAAGGGCCCGCACATCAACCACCTGACTCCGCGAACCCTGGATATCGACATCGTCCAGGCGCAAATGCCGGCCCATGGCATTACCCCCAAGGCGGTGATCGAAGGCCCGCCCCGCCGCCAGTGCCCGATCCTGCTGCGCCAGACCAGTTTCAAGGCCCTGGACGAGCCGATTGCCTTCACCGATCAAAACGAGGCGCGTGGCAGCCACAGTGCCCGTTTCGGCGAGATCGAGCAGCGCGGTGCTGCCCTCACGCCCAAAGGCCGCGCCCTTTACGACCGCTTGCTCAATGCCGCGCGGGACGAACTCAAGGACTTCCCCAACGAAGCCAATGCCGCGCGCTATAACGCCCTGATGGCGCAGCATTTCAGCGAGTTCCCTGACACTTGGGAAGGCATGCGCCAACAGGGCCTGGCTTACTTCCGCTACTTTGTGACGGAAAAAGGCCTGGCCGCGGAGGACCTGAAAAACGCCGCCCTGGAAGACCTGCTCAGCGGCGGTTACCTGCGGGTTGAACCGCTGGTGTACGAAGACTTCCTGCCGGTCAGCGCGGCGGGGATTTTCCAGTCAAACCTGGGGGACGCCGCGCAAACCCGTTATGGCGTGCACTCCAACCAGCAGGCATTCGAAAAGGCCCTGGGGCGCCCGACGATTGATGAACTGGAACTGTATGCCCAGAGCCAGCGGCGTTCGATCGAACAGTGTTTCGCCGAGTTGGCCGATGTTGTTCAAGACAATGAAAAACAGGACTGAACGACTTCTAACTACTCGGCAAAAAAGGGTTCTTCGCGCAATCCCGGTAAAGACCGGTAACGCAATACCTGTAGGGGCCGGCTTGCTGGCGATGGACTCAAGTGCGCCGGGTTTATCCAGTTCACACGCGTAATCGTTAACGACCATCGCTGGCAAGCCAGCTCCTACAAGGGACCGCGTCCGAACGCCAAACTGTAGGAGCCGGCTTGCTGGCGATGGGCTCCAGTGCGCCGCGTTTATCCAGTCCACACGCGTAATCGTTAACGACCATCGCTGGCAAGCCAGCTCCTACAGCGCCGCGTTTATCCGATTTACGCGCGTTATCGTTAACGACCATCGCTGGCGTCCGGGTGGAAATGATGTGAACGCCAAACTGTAGGAGCCGGCTTGCTGGCGATGGACGCAAGTGCGCCGCGTTTATCCAGTTCATGCGCGTAATCGTTAACGACCATCGCTGGCAAGCCAGCTCCTACAGCGCCGCGTTTATCCAGGTCACACGCGTAATCGTTAACGACCATCGCTGGCAAGCCAGCTCCTACAGCGCCGCGTTTATCCAGTTCATATGCGTTATCGTTAACCACCATCGCCAGCAAGCCGGCTCCTACAAGGGACCGTGACCATGCCAAAAATGAAGTAGCCTCCAAACCAGTGAAAGTCCCAAAAAAAAAGGGCGACCTACAGGTCGCCCGTTTTTTGTATCCGAAACTTTCAATACAGCAAAGAAAGTGTTCGCCCAGTGCACTGGCCTCGGCAATCCATGCACTGGTAAAGAGCCCTACACTGGGCGAACGGAAGGTATTTTAGTAGAAGTGGCTAAATATGTCCGTGCAGCAAAGATGAAATTTATCGACATTATATTTAATAAAATGTCGACTCAAATCCAATCCCGCTCCGAACTACAAACTCACCAGTTAGAACATACGAGTTGATTATTCCTATACAAAACTTGCACAAAAACAATCAACCCGTATAGAGCCAATACTCAATATTAGTGCTTGCTGGTCACCGTCAATATATCGGTGTAAACCACGTTCACGCTTTGCCCGACTTTCAAGTCCTTGAGTTTGGCCTGGACTTCAGGTCGCTTGACGTCGACGGTCTTGGACTTGCCTTCCGGGTTTTCGAAGGTCACCTGGTTTTTCTTCAGGTCGATGTGAGTGATTTTCAGCTGCACTTTCACCTGACGATAAGCTTCGCCGCCAGGGTTGGCGCTACCTGGCGCTGCGCGGATTTCACCGGTGGCTTCGGCGGTGCCAGGCAGGCCTTTGTCGACATCGGTGTCGAGGTAGGCCGCAACGGCGCTGGTGACCCTGATGTCGACCGTATCGCCGGCCTTGAGATTGCCGAGGTTTTTCGCCTTGTCGGTCAGTTGCACAGGGAACTCGTTACCCTGTGGGCCTTTGAGGACCACGGAATGGTTCGCGGTATCAACCGAAACGACGGTGGTGCTGACCTGATCAGCCACCACGACTTCGGACAACGGGATATCGGCGGCAACCGCGCCAAAACTGGCGGCAGACAGCAAGGTTGCGAGGGTTATGGCTTTGGTCAGTGCGTGGCGTTTCATAAGCAGAACTTTCCCTGTGATAGATGGCAACAGACGGCGTTGAACCCAGGCTCAACGCCATGTGTGGGATGAGCATAGACGCTGTTCGGCGAGTGGTCGCTGCGGGCCGCTGATTTTCTAATACCCGGTCATTTCCAGATATCCGTTTCCTGCATGGCTGCCACTGAGGCGCACCGGGCCTTCCCAGTATGGTATGCGCAAATTCATCCAGGCCTGGGGATTGAGTGCGGTGAGGGTGACATCAAGGTGTTTGGCGGGGATTTTGATCGACCAGCGAACGGGCATCTCGCGCCCGGCTACGCTGGCGCTGTCCTGCGGCGTGAGGCTGATGTCGTTGGCGTGCAGCAACTGCGTGTGCCCCCGGGCGTCGATCCAGGTGCCGGTGAGGTATGGCGCTCCGTCCTTTTGCCGCATGCGATACAGCATCACCTGCTCGCCGCTGTCCAGGTGCAGGGAGAACCAGTCCCAGCCGGTCTGGTTGCTCGTCAGCGGTTGGCTGCTCCATTCGCGGTCGAGCCACGCCGGACCACTGACTTCAAACGTTTTGCCGTCGATGTCCAGCGTGCCGCGGGCCTGAAAAAACGGTTGGCTGTAGTAGTACGAGGCCTGGCCCTGCTCGGATTTCTGGCTGAAGCCACCGTCGCCCTGAAGCACCAGTGGAGCTGTCACGGTCAGCCGTAAGCGGTAGCCGAAACGTGCATCGCGGGCACTGAGTTGCAGGTCGGTCAGCGGATCATCGGCCGTCGCCTGGCTGCTGAGTTGCCAATTGTCGATCCACGCCTTGAACGGCGCGACGCTGACACCGGCCTGGCCGACGCCGCCACGGGCATAGCGTTCGGCCGCGTGATGCGCCGTCGCCGACGTCACCGCCGCATGACCGAGCCAGATCGTCTGGTTCTGCCAACCCGCCACCTCGGGGGTGGCTTTCAAGGCGCTGCGGAACAACGTCCATTGCGCGCCGAATTCATGCCCTTGATCGTCTTTCAGGTTAGCCGTGACGTACCACCATTCGATGCGAAAGCCGTCGTGCGGGCCGTGATCCGCCGGGAAGCTGAACACCCGACCGGGCACCACCGTGGTGAACGCAGCGGCCTGGTTGCCCAGCCCGGCAAACCCCTTTTCGACCGGCGCCGGTTGATCGCAACCGCTCGCCAGCAGCGCCAGGAGCAACACACAGGCCTTAATCTTCATGGGCAAACGTGCGTAGCAAGTCCGCCGGTTGCGTGCGGTACAAACGGTACAACGGCCAGGCTGACGCCAGCAGCGTCGCCACCAGCGCCAACCCCATCAATTGCAACAGTTGCCATGGAAACAGCCGCAACGGCAGGCGCCAGCCAAAAGCCTGCACATTGATCACGGAGTCCAGGCACCACGCCAGGGCGATGCCCAACGGCAACGCCAGCACCAGGGTCAGCAGCGCCAGCAACCAGGTTTGCCCGAGGTTGAGCAACATCAGATGTCGACGCGTCACGCCCAGCGCCCACAGCGGCGCCAGTTGCCCGAGACGGCTCTGGCTTTGGGTCAACAGGCTGATGAACAGCGCCACGCCGGCCACGCACAACGTCAGGCTGTTGAGTGCGGCGGTGGCGGCGAAGGTGCGTTCGAAGACTTGCGTGGACCAGCCCTTGAGCCGCGCCTGATCGACGATGCGGCTGTCGTCCAGGCTAAAACGCGCCTGCAATGCCGTGACGAACGCCGGGATCGACACCGGTTCGATGCGCAGGTTGAAGCGGTTCGGGGTCAATTGCGGCCAACCGCGCAACAGGTGCTTGATATTGACCAGAATGTGGCCCTTGGGATTGCCATAGTCGGCGTAGATCCCGACGATCCGTGGCGACCATGGACCGGTAGGCGTCGGCAGCGACAGGTGATCACCCAGCTGCACGCGCAGGCGCCGGGCCAGTTGCTCGCTGAGCATCACCGCATCGTCCTTGGCCAGTCGCTCCCAAGGGTTGTCGCCCAGGGCTTCGAGCAACGGCCAGTGCTGGCGATAGGTCGGGTGGTCGATGACGCCGGACAGGTCGGTTGGCCAGCCCTGCAACTGGATCGACACCTGCCAGTTGGGCAGCACCGCCGCCAGTTGCGGCTGCTGGTTGAGCCAGCCGTGCAGCTCCCGGGCCTGGTCCGGGTTCTGCGGGTTGAGGTAAAGCTCGGCCGTCAGCCGTTGTTCGAGCCAGTCGCTGAAGGTCTGGCGAAACCCTGCGGTCATGCTGCCGGCCCCGATGTTCGCCGCCATGGCCAACAGCAGCGCCATCAGCGCCAGGCTCAAGGCCGGCAACTGCTGGCGGCAATCGGCGACAAACCACTGGCCAAGCACCGAGCGGCTGCGCTGCGAAACGAAACCGAGCAGCGCACTGAGCACCACCGGCAATGCCAGCGCGGCCCCGATCAACAGCGCCGCCATCAACACGAAGCCACTGATCAGGCTGTCGCCGAAGATCAGCGCCAGCAGCCCGATTACCCCGGCGATTGCCGCCACCCAACCCTGACGGCGCAACCAGCGGGCATGGGCCTGATGCCAGGCTTGTGGGTCGGCCAGCGCCAGCAAGGGCAACCGCGCCGCCCGCAACAAGCTGTTGACTCCGGCCAGCAGCGCACCGATCAAGCTCAAACCGATACCACTGAACCACCACCAAGGGCTGAGGTTCAACTGCCCCGCCACTTCGGCACCGTAGAGGCCGCGCAGGCTGGCGGCGACGTCCGGCAACAGCATGCCGGCCAGCAGGTAGCCGCTGACCACCCCGGCCACGCCGCCGATCAGGGCCAATCCACCCAATTCGACGGCCAGACAAGCGATCAGCATCCGCGCACTCACGCCGCAGGCACGCAGGGTCCGGAGCAAACCTCGCCGTTGCTCCAGCGCCAGCCCGATGGCGGCGTGCACGATAAACAGGCCGACCACGAACGACAGCACCCCCAGGGCCTCGAGGTTCAGGTGAAAGCTTTCGGTCAGGCGCGCCAGGTTGTTTTCTTCACCGGCGCGCTTGAGTTGCAGCTGCCCCATGAACGCGTCCGGCAGGGTTGCGGTGAAATCCTTCGGCAGCAGCAGACGCGACAACTGCTCCGGCAACCCCAGGATCCGCTGGGCAAAACCGATGTCCACCAGCAGCACGCCGGGTGCCATATCGGCCTGTACATGCAGCGGCGGTAGCGCCACGCCCGCCAGGTTCTGTGGCTGCTCACCTTCGCGAAAACCCAGTGTCTGCAGGGTTTGCGAGGAGATCCAGGTAGCGCCCGGCGGGCTGAAAAAATCGACCACCTGTTCAATCGCCAAGGCCTGCCCGGCCACCGCCGCGCCCGCCGGCAGCGACACCGGCTCGATGCCCATCAATTGCAGGCGCTGCTCTTCATGGCCCTTGAGCGTGACCCGCCCCTGCAGCACCGGTGACACCGGCCACCCGGCCCGGCGCAGATCGATAAACCATTGCTGGGGGAACGTGCCGCCACCGGGCGCACTGAGGCTGGCCTGAGGTTCGCCGCCGATCAACTGACTGGCGCGGGCATAGCTGTCGCGGGCCTGGCTGTTGAGTGCCTGGACGCCGGTCAACAGGCTGGTGGCCAGCCACAACCCGGTCAGTACACTGAAAAACTGTACCGGATGCTGCCGCCAGTGGCTGAGCAGCGCGCGCAGGGTTTCGCCGAAGATGCGCATGTCAGCGCTCACCCGCACCGGCCAGGCGACCACCGCACAGCAGCGCTTTTTCCGCCAAGCGCGCCGCCACACCGGGACTGTGGGTGACCATCAACAGGCTGGTGGGACTGTCGTCGAGCAACTCCAGGAGCAACTGCAACACCTCGGCGCCGGTGGCTTCGTCGAGGCTGCCGGTGGGCTCGTCGGCCAGCAGCAATGGCGGGCGCGACGCCAGCGCCCGGCCCAGCGCGACCCGTTGCTGCTGGCCGCCGGACAGCTGCTCCGGGTAGCGCCGCAGCAGCTCGCCCAAGCCCAGGAGCTGCACCAGATGCGCCTGCCAGCGCGGGTCATGGCGCCCCGCCAGACGCGCCTGGATCGCCAGGTTGTCTTCGACCCGCAGGCTGCCGATCAGGTTGAATTGCTGGAACACCAGGCCGATTTCCGTACGGCGCCAGTTCGCCAGTTGCCCTTCATTCATCTGTTCCAGACGATGCCCGCCACTGCGGATGCTGCCGCGATCGACCTTGTCCAGACCGGCGATCAGGTGCAGCAAGGTGCTTTTGCCACTGCCTGACTCGCCCATCAGCGCCAGGCTGCTGCCGGGCTTGAGCGTGAGGTCGACGCCTTGCAGCACCGGCAGCGGCCCCTGCGGTGTGGCGTAGCTTTTGAAAACGCCGTGGACTTCAAGCATGGGTCAACCTGCTGGATATGCGTGGCCCAAGGATAGCGGCCCTGAATGGTTTTTGTCCGGTGACGATCATCGCCCCGCCCGCCCATCGCCCTACCCTCGAGGCTGGTCTAACCATAACGATAAAAACGGAGACGCCATGCCTCGTTTCACCTTGAGCCCTCGTGGGCTGCTCGCTTGCCTGATCACCGCCTGCCTGGCGCAATCGGTAGTCGCCGCCGATGCACCGGTCGCGGCCAGCGCGCAGACCACGACCAGTAACACCGCCGTGCTGCAACAACTGCCCTTCACCGACCGCACCGACTTTGAATCGGTCTCCAAGGGTTTGATCGCGCCGTTCAAGGGCCAGGTCAAGGACGCCTCGGGCAAGGTCATCTGGGACATCCAGGCCTATGACTTCCTCGCCAAGGACAAGGCTCCGGATTCGATCAACCCGAGCCTGTGGCGCCTGGCCCAGCTCAACGCCCATGCCGGATTGTTCGAAGTCAGCCCGCGTTTGTATCAGGTACGCGGCCTCGACCTGGCGAACATGACCATCATCGAAGGCGATGACGGGCTGATCATCATCGACCCGCTGACCGTCGCCGAAACCGCCAAGGCCGCGCTGGACCTGTACTACCAGAACCGTCCGCACAAACCGGTGGTGGCGGTGATCTACAGCCACACCCACGTCGACCACTTCGGCGGCGTGCGCGGCGTGATCGACGAGGCCGACGTCAAGGCCGGCAAGGTCAAGGTGTTCGCTCCCGCTGGCTTCATGGAACACGTGATGAGCGAGAACGTCTACGCCGGCACCGCCATGAGCCGCCGCGCGCAATACCAGTTCGGCAGCCTGCTGCCCCGTGGCGATCATGGCCAGGTCGACGCCGGGCTGGGCAAAAGCTCGCCCAATGGCGGCACCGTCACCCTGATCCCGCCCACCGACCTGATCGACAAGGAACTGGAAACCCGCACCATCGCCGGCCTCGACGTGGAATTCCAGCTGACCCCGGGCACCGAGGCGCCGGCGGAAATGAACCTGTACCTGCCGCAACTGCGCGCCTTGTGCATGGCGGAAAACGCCACGCAAATGATGCACAACATCCTCACCCCGCGCGGTGCGCAAGTGCGTGACGCCAAGGCCTGGGCGGAGTACCTGGACAGCAGCCTGGCGCGTTACGGCGACAAGAGCGACGTGTTGTTCGCCCAGCACAACTGGCCGACCTGGGGTGGCGAACGCATCCGCACCTTCCTCGCCGACCAGCGTGACATGTACGCCTTCCTCAATGATCGCACCTTGCACCTGCTGAACCAGGGCCTGACCCCGCTGGAAATCGCCGACTCGATCAAGAAACTGCCCGGCAGCCTCGACCAGAAGTGGTACACCCGTGGCTACTATGGCTCGCTGAGTTTCAACACCCGCGCGGTGTATCAGCGCTACATGGGTTTCTATGACGGCAACCCGGCCAATCTAAATCCACTGCCACCGGTGGAAACAGCCCGGCGCACGGTCGAGGCCATGGGCGGTGAAGCGGCGGTGCTGGAGAAAATGCGCGGGGCGATCGCCAAGGGCGAGTACCGCTGGGCGGCGCAATTGGGCAATCAGGTGCTGTTCGCCAACCCCGACAACGGCGATGCCCGCAAAGCCCAGGCCGAGGCCCTGGAGCAAATGGGTTATCAAAGCGAAAACGCCACCTGGCGCAACATGTACCTGACCGGCGCCATGGAACTGCGCAACGGCGTGCCACCTCATGCGGGCACTTCGGTGTCGGTGGACATGGTGCGGGCGATGAGCCCGGAGATGTTCTTCGACTACCTGGCAGTTCGCCTGGACAGCGAAAAAGCCGTGGGCCATGACCTGACCCTGAACTGGACCTTCGAGGACCAGAACAAGGACTTCAACCTGACCCTGCGCAACGGCGTACTGACCCACCGCGCCGGCCTCAACGCCCAGGCGGATGCCGGTGTGAGCATGAGCAAGGCAACCCTGGAGCAGATCAGCCTCAAGCAACTGGACTTCCCGACGGCAATCCAGAAAGGCCTGATCAAGTTGCAAGGCAATGGCAAGAAACTTGGGGAATTGATGAGCAGCCTCGATACCTTTGCGCCGCAGTTCAATATCGTCACGCCTTGATACCGTCTTCGCGAGCAAGCCCGCTCCCACACTGGATCTGTGTTGCTCACAAATGCTGTGAACAGCCTGGATCCCTGTGGGAGCGGGCTTGCTCGCGAAAGCGGTGTGTCTGGCAACGATGATGTTGAATGTGATGCCCTCTTCGCGAGCAAGCCCGCTCCCACACTGGATCTGTGTTGCTCGCAAATGCTGTGAACAGCCTGGATCCCTGTGGGAGTGGCTTGCTCGCGAAAGCGGTGTGTCTGGCAACGATGATGTTGAATGTGATGCCCTCTTCGCGAGCAAGCCCGCTCCCACACTGGGTCTGTGTTGCTCACACATGCTGTGAACAGCCCGGATCCCTGTGGGAGCGGGCTTGCTCGCGAAAGCGGTGTGTCTGGCAACGATGATGTTGAATGTGATGCCCTCTTCGCGAGCAAGCCCGCTCCCACACTGGATATGTGTTGCTCACAAATGCTGTGAACAGCCTGGATCATTGAGGGTGCGGGCTTGCGACGGCTGCATACCAGCCGATCACCGGCGAACGAAACCCGCAAACAGGCCGACCGGTAGGTCGCCTCGCTTTTGCTTTTGATTTGGCTTTTGATCTTCTTGCCCCCTCGAGAGGCCGAGCGCAGGTTCTGCGCAGTGGGCAACCCGGCATGGATGCCGGGTTAGCCGCCCCCGGCCATGGATGGCCGATGGCGGCGGGCCCACGGAGCAGGACCGGAGCGAGGGCATGCCGAGCCTAGGCGAGGCACCGAACGAAAGGGGCAAGAGCCCTTGGTTACTTGGGGCTCTTCCAAGTGACCCGCTGTAAGAGCGGAACCATAAGCCGCCGTTACCGCAGCAATGGATATGTACACCCGCAAGCCAGCGTCGAATGACAGACCTTCGCGAGCAGGCTCGCTCCTACAGGGTCCCCGTTGTGCGCAAAGACTTTGACCGACACAAATCCTGCTCGCGATGCTCTTCAAGCAGACACCACTTCAACCACCGGCATTTGCCAACGTTGATTAACCACCTGCTGCCCAGGTCCATACAGGCGCAGGACCAGGCTGAACGCCCCGCTTGCCGGCGTCGGCAACCAGTTGCTCTGCGCAGGTGGAGCGGTATTCTGCAGGATCAACGTCACCCCACCATCCGCATCCGCTTGCAAACGATCCCGGCTGCTCAGGCAGTAGCGATTGATCGCATTAGCCACCAACTGTCGGTCCGGCAAGTCATACAACGTCAGCGACCAGAACTCGCTGGCCGGCGGCAATTGTCCCGGTGCAAAACGCAGGCGATAGCTTCGCCCACCTTGCAAGGGTTGCCCCTGATTATCCAGACGAGTGCCGGTGTAGAACGCCTCTTCCACGCTGTTGCCATAGATGCCGACATTCGCCGCGACGGCACGGTTGAGGTAATTGCCGTTCAGCGCTTCGCGAGTGCCGAACAGCCCGAGGGTGGTGCGCACCTGGCTCACCGCGGTTTGCAGTTGCGCCTGGGCGTCCTGAATCCCGGCGAGCAGTGCCTGGCGCGTGGCTTGCGGCAACGTCGCCGGGTCAAAACCCTGGCCAGGCGCGATGCCGATCCGCGCAAAGCGTGCACGCAAGGCTTGCTCGGACGGTTGCGTCGGACACAGGCTGAGGATCTGGTTCAGCGCCGGGATAAACTCCAGCCCCAACCCGGTCTTGCTGTCCCAGGGTCGCCAGGCGATCGCCGGCGCCGCCACGGGCGGTGCACTGCCGATGTATTCGTGCAACGAACGCAAACCGTATTCCTTCTGCAAGGCGCGCACCGCCGGCAAGTCCCCGGCGTTTTTCAGGCCCGTGCGCCCCAGCACCATGACGATTTCGGTTTCACTGCGCAGCACGGCCTTGACGCCGTCCGGTGTCGGGCCTTGCCAGCCGGGCCCGGCGATCAGGTAATTGCCCGCTTCGCGGCCGGTGCTGAGCACGCCGACATAGGCAAAGTTGTGGGTGTACTGGTCGACCAGTTGCAGCACGTAATAGCGGTCGTCATCGACCGCCGGTACGCTCAACACCTGCGGCTCGCTGCGCAGGTCGAGCCAGGCCCAGGAGTACGGCGTATCGTTATTCGGCGTGACGATGTCGCGGTTGTTCGGGGTGAACAACTCGCTGTAGTGGCGGAAGCGGTTAAAGCCGCCGACGTACTCCGGCGCAGCCGGGTTGAGCGCCTGTTTTTCCATGGTCTGGTAATGCATGAGCATGGGGTACGCGTAAATCCACGCCTCTTTGGCAATCTGCCGAAGGTCATCGGAATCAGCGGCCAGCAACCAGCTCGGAAACATCAGGCTGCCTCCCAATACCCCCATGCTGCCCAGCACCCGGCGGCGACTGAAAATCAGGTTCATGATTCGATCCTCGTTATCGTCGGCAACTGATAACTCCCGTCCAATGCCCCGCCCTTGGGCAGGTACAGGCGCAACAGCAGGTTGAACGGACCTTGCGGCGTCGGCAGCCAGTTGCCCTGCGGCGTAGCCTTGGGCGCATCGGCTTGCAGGATCAGAGTCAAGCCACCGTCGGCATCGTATTGTAGACCAGGGCTGCGATCGCCCAACGCGTACCGCTGAATCGAGTTGGCCGCCAGCAGTTGGGTTTTGCCGTCATACAGGGTCAGCGACCAGAACGCATTCACCGGCGGCAATTGCCCGGCGGGGAAATGCAGGCGATAGGCGTGCTGGCCGTCGAGCATCTGCCCCTTTGCATCGTGCAGCGCCATCGGGTACAGCGCTTCCACCGCATTGTTGGCATAGATGTAGCGCCAGGCGACCGCGGCACGGGTCAGGTCGTCGTCGCCAAATTTGCCGACATTGGAAGGCGAAGGGAGCCAGCCCTGCTGCTCCACCGACAGCTGGCTCGACGCTGCGCGCACCTGCTCGCGACCGGCTTCGGCGCCTTGGGCGATGGCGCCGGCCAAATCCGCCGGTGCCAGGAAGGCAACGCCCGGCTTCACGCCGATGGCAGCGAAACGGGACAGTTTTTCCTGCTCGGCGGCGCTCCACTGGTGCAGTGGCGCCAACGCGTTGAAAGTGTTGAACAGCGTCTGTGCCGGCCCTTGTTTGGTGTCCGCATACGCTGGCAGTTGCAGCGCTGCCAACGGTTCAGGCGTCACGCCGCCACTCACTTTGGACAACGGCTGCAAGGCATAACCCGTCAGCACTTTCGCCGCGTCCGTCTGGTCTGCTTCGCCCTTGACCTCGGTGCGTCCCAGCAGGAACACCAGCCGGCTCGGCGAGCGGATCACCCCGCTGATGCCCGACGGCACTTCACCCTGCCAATCCGGCCCGGCGATCAAGTAGCGCCCGGCCTGATCGCCCGTGGCGCGAGTGCCGATGTAGTCGAGGTTGTCGGTGCGCATGTCGACCAGTTGAAAGCTGTAGTAGCGTCCCTGCACCGCCGGCACGTCGAGCACCATCGGCTCGCTGCGCAGATCGAGCAAGGCGCGGGAATAGAAGGTGTCGTTGTTCGGCGACACCACTTTGTTGTCCTGCGGGCCGAGCAAGCGCGGTTCGCTGTAGAGCCGGTTGAACGGCAGCCTGGCGGCGATGGCGCTGAGCACTTTGTCGTGCTCGGCGGTGGCGTAGGCGAACACATAGGCCTCTTGTGCCAATGCCTTCGCCTGGGATTGATCGAGGGTTGTGGCGTGAACAGTGCCCAGGCTCGCGCCCAGGGCCAGTGCGGATATCCAATTGCGCACGGTAGATCTCCCTTGTGGAATCAACGATTCACCGCAAACCCTGTGGGAGCGGGCTTGCTCGCGAAAAGGGAGTGTCAGTCGACTACATTGCTGCCTGACACGCCGCCTTCGCGAGCAAGCCCGCTCCCACATTGGACTTGCGCTGGCATTGCGAATGGTTACTTGGCCCAGCGCCGCAGGTCCGACGGGGTGTAGTCGTCGGTCTTGGCGGCGAAGCCCACGCGCATCGGCTCGGTCTCTTCGTTGGCCAGGCCGCCGGCGTAGTAGCGTCCGGAGATCAGGTCGTACGAGGTTTCCAGCACGTTGTAGGTGAAGCCATGGTCGTACTGTTGAATCGCGTGCAGTTCACCGCTGCGCCACAGTTCGCCGCGGCTGTCGTACTGGTCCGACTGGGCGATCTGCCAACTGTCCTCATCGACATAGAAGCGGCGCTTGGCATAGATATGCCGGGCGCCCGGCTTGAGGGTCGCTTCCACCACCCACACGCGGTGCTTCTCGTAGCGGGCCAGGTCCTGGTTGACGTGGTTGGGCTGGATCACGGCGTCGTACTTGAGGTCGCGGCTGCCGATCTTGTAGCTGTTGTAAGGGATGAACAGCTCCTGCTTGCCCACCAGTTTCCAGTCGAAACGGTCCGGCGCGCCGTTGTAGCCGTCGATGTTGTCGGCGGTGATCAGGCCGTTGCTGTAACGGGCGCTGTTGTCGTAGGCGATCATCGGCGCACGACGCACGCGACGTTGCCCCGGCAGGTATTGCCAGGCCGAGCGCGGCTCGGCCACCTGGTCGATCGGCTCATGCACCAGCACCGCTTCGCCGGACAGGCGCGCCGGTTCCAGCACCCGGCTCTTGAACATGAACAGGATGTTCGAATTGGGTTCCAGCCCACCGACGGTGTCGGCGAAGTTGATCAGCGACTGGTTGCGCACGTAACTGGTGGCGCCGTTTTCACGCACCAGCGCCGAGCTGCTGATGCGCTCGTAACTGCCGCCGCGGTAACGGGTCATGTGGTTCCACATCACCTCCAGGCCTTCGGTGGGCAATGGAAACGGAATGCCCCTGGCGTAGTCATGCAGACCGTTGCCGCCATCGGCCATGCTGGTCTTGGCGACGTTGTCGCGGCTCGCCGACAACACATCCTTGGGCAGGTTGGCACTGCGATGAGTCGGGTAGATGTTCATCTTGTAGGTGTCGGGAAAACGCTTGAACAGCGCGACTTGCCCGGGGCTGAGAAACTTCTCGTACTGCGCCACGTTCTTCGCCGTGACAGTGAACAACGGTTTCTCGGCAGCATACGGGTCGCTGTAGCCGCCCTTGCTGTCGACGGTGCCGGCGTTGCTCGCCAGGCCACCGGTCCAGGCCGGAATGCTGCCGTCGGCATTGGCCGCCATTTCCGAGCCCATGGGGGTCAGGGTCTTGCCCAGTACCGCCGAATCGGTGCCTTTGGCCTGGGCCAGGCCGACGGTGCAGGCCAGGGCCAGCACGCACATTTGCATACGCATAACGGTTCTCCTTAGAAGTCTGCCTTGAAGCTGACGGATGCGAAATCGCGGTCGTCGAGGGTGCTGTAGTCGTTGGAACCGAAGAACGCGTTGTAGGCCAGTTCCACGCTGTAATCGTTCATGTAGACGCCGGTCAGGCTCAGGCCCAGCGCTTGCTGGCCTTCCTGGAACGGCCCTTGCGGATCGTAGGAATAGCCCGAGACGTCATGCCGCCAGTTGACCGCCGGGATCAGGTTGATGCCCGGCAGCACGTCGCTGTATTCGAGGCTGGCGCGCAGGCGATAACCCCACGACCAATCGGTGGCAAAGCCCTTGTCGGTGCAGTATTGGTTGGTGACGCCAGAAGCCACGGTGTTGCACGGCGTGCCGTTGCGCGGAGCGCTGCGGCCGAATGCGGCGTTGCGGCCCAGGCGCTCGTCGCCCAGATCGTCGATATGCACGACACCGGCTTCACCGAACAGGCTCAGGCGCGTGGCGCCCAGTACGTTGTCGATGGCCTGGGTGGCCGAGCCGGTGAACTGCCAGACACCCTTGCGCTCCCACGCATCGAACTGGCTGCCATTGGTGGTGCTGAAGCCCGGCGGCAACTGCAGCCAGGAACTGCCCCCGGGACCTGAAATCACCGCGACGTTGACGTCGGGCGCGTTGATGCCAAGCGGCATGTTCGGCCGGTAGCTCAGCTCACTGGCCAGGGAGATCCCGGTGACCGGCTCGACGCCGTTGAGGCTGATGCCGTACAGGTGAATGTTTTCCGGGAAGGCCGCTGCATAGCTCGGTCCCTGGATGCCACCGGGAAAGGTGCCGGGCAACGCGGTGTTCCTGGCATTGATGGTGAAATACGGCAGGCGTGAGTGATAGTTGATGTAGTAGAACGCCGCCTCCGCATCGTTCAACGCCGGGATCATCTGGCGCAAGGCGAAACCGAATTGGCCATTGTCGGACGGTGACTCGTTGCCGCGAGACGTGGCGAACAGACCCGCGGCCTGCATCTGTTGATCGGTCTGCACCTGGCTCAGGTACAGCGGCCCGCAACCCGGCTGGATCACATCGCTGCTGGCAAAGAAGGTGCCGCAACCATCGAGGACGCTGGGGCGCCAGTTGTACTGGTAGAAACCTTCGAGGTTGGTGGTATCGGTCAGGCCGAAGCTGAAAGAAACCATCTCCACCGGCAACTGGCCTTCCTTGATCTCCACACCGGGACGGTTGAACGCCGAGATGTCCAGCGGGTTGATCACGTTGATGCCGTTCTGGATCAGCAGCGCCTCGCCCCAGGACAACACCTGGTTACCGACCTTCACGTTCAGCGGATGCTCGGCCACCTGGAAGTCTTTCCAGACGTAGGCATCGAGCACCTGGAAGCCCTTGAACTTGGCCAGGTCGTCCCAGCCCGAATCATCGAAATCCTTGAAGCGGCCATTGCCGGTTTCATAGGCGTGGTCGTACCAGTACTTGAACCGGATAAACGCGCCCTGGCCCTGGCCATCGAGACTGAAATCGGTGAGGCCCTTGAAGAGTTGCGAGATGGGATCGCCTTTCTCGAAGTTCAGCCGGTTGTCGTCCGCGCTGACGCTGGTGCCATTGGCATTCACGCCCTGGGCCTGCAAGGCATTGGCGCGGGTCATCAGGCTTTTGTCGGGGTTTTGCGTCGACCAGCTGCTGCCCAGGCTCAGGCTGGTCTTGGTCGACAGGCTCCAGTCTTCGTTGATATCAAAGGTGGTGGCGTAGGTCGGCCCCGTCAGTACGGCAAGAATTGCCAGCGCAAGGGGTTGCGGGCGGGTATGGCCAAGCCGGTGAAGTCGTTGGCGGACTCCGGCTGTGGCCGAGCGTTTTTTTATCATTATTGGGCTCCGGTCAGATTTGCTCAGCCCGGACACGGTGCCCAACTATCGGTCATGACACGCAAGCGATGGCCGACAAAAAATAATCATCGGGGATCTGTGGGCGCTTCTGCTGTGGCTACCTGTAGGAGCGAGCCTGCTCGCGAAGGTCTGTCATTCGACGCTGGCTTGCGGGTGTACATATCCATTGCTGCGGTAACGGCGGCTTATGGTTCCGCCCTTACGGCGGGTCACTTTGGAAAAGCCCCAAAGTAACCAAAGGGCTCTTGCCCCTGGCGTTCGGTGCCTCGCCTAGGCTCGGCATTCCCTCGCTCCGGTCCTGCTCCGTGGGCCCGCCGCCATCGGCCATCCATGGCCCGGGGCGGCTAACCCGGCATCCATGCCGGGTTGCCCACTGCGCAGAACCTCCACTCGGCCTCTCGAGGGGGCAAGAAGATCAAAAGCCAAAGCCAAAGCGAGGCGGCCTACCGGCCGGCCTGATCGCGAGGCTGTACATACCTCCTTTGTAGAAGCTGCGGTGCGGCGATCCGACTTGCCCGCGATGGCGCCATCCCAGCCAACCCTGCGGCACCTGACACACCGCCATCGCCGGCAAGCCGGGCTCCTACAGAGATTGAGTACATCTGAGAGAGATTGGTTGGCTTCCAGGCCGCCATCGCTAGCAAGCCAGCTCCTACAGTTTGATTTGCGTTTATCTGCGAGAGATTAGGTGGCTGTCAGGCCGCCATCGCCGGCAAGCCAGCTCCTACAGAGGGTCGGCGTACACCTTCGCCCCTCACCACTCATCAGGCCGAGCGTTAGCTCGCCTGCAGCTCTTGATCTTGATCCACCCGCCCCCTCGGGAGGCTGAGCGGAGGTGTTCATCCGGGGATTGGCGCGCAGCGCCGTTCGACGCAGTCGAACTCATCGCATGTAGGTGCCAGCGAAGCCAACCGGAGGGCGATGCCCCCGGATGAATGCCGGAGCGAAGGAACGCCGAGCCTAGGCGAGGGGCCGTACGCCAGGGGCGAGACCTTTTGGTTACTTTTGGGGCGTTTGCCAAAAGTGACCCGCTGTAAGAGCGGAACCATAAGCAGCCGTTACCGCAGAAACGGATATGTACTCAACCAAGACTACAACCCAAGCCGAAACTGCTTAGGCGTAATCCCAAACTGCTTGCGAAACGCCCGAATAAAATTACTCGGCTGCCGATACCCCAACCGCTCGGCAATCCGCTCGATCGGCTGATCCCCCGCCGTCAACCAGTGCCGCGCCATCTCCAGACTGTCACTGCGAGCATGTTGCACCGCCGCCGTCTGCCAGTGCCGCAACATGCTCTGATGCAAAAACGCATTAGCCCCCAAAAGTGGTTCATCGAGACTGTCCGCCGACAAGATCAGGCAAGGATGCCCACCGGTTTGCACCTCGACACCAACACTACGCAACCACTTCCCGGCAGCCTGTCGCGACGTCAGGTGAACCGCGACAAACACCTCGGCCGGCGCACGCCCCAATCGTCGGGCAATGTTGCGCACCAACGTCAGGGTCGCCGCATCAAGGCCAAAAAAATGCGTCTGCTGGCCAACACTGCGCAAGTGCAAGCGAGCCTCCCCGCCACCCTCTTCCAGTTCCGCCACCACACAGTTGGTCACCCGTGGCATGAACTCGGTGAAGCACGCCAGGCTCGCACGCAGGGTCGCGGCGGAGTCCAGCAGAATGTTCAACCCCCGCAGCGTGGTAGTCGCCATGCCGTTGACCAGTTCGCAGCCAAACGACACCCCCGCCCCCGCACGCTCGCATTCATTCCACAGACGCTCGACCAGGTGCGCAGGCACGTGCAAGTCCTGCCCTTCGAGCAACGAAAGGCAGATGCCGGACCGTTGCAGCAGTTGGTCCTGGCACAGCCCGGACTGCCGTGCATGGCTGAGAATGGTGCGGGTGAAGGCGCTGGAAATGAACGGCTGGCTGGTCATGGCAAGTTACGGCGAGAAGACAGGCGTGTACTTATGCCAGTCTCTGTGCTATCGATCCAATGCATTAAAATTATCTGTCAGATGCAGGAGACGCATGATGGACCTACGACAACTCCGCCACCTTGTCGCACTGGCCGATTACCGCAACTTCGGCCGTGCCGCCGAGGCGATCAATCTCAGTCAACCGGCCTTCAGTCGCAGCATCCAGACCCTGGAGCGCGACCTCGACTGCGTACTGGTGGAACGCAGCAGCCGCGAGTTCCGCCTGACCGGCCAGGGCGAACTGGTGCTGCAACATGCCCGGCGCCTGCTCGCCGGCAGCCAGGCCCTGCACAACGAACTGACCCAATACAACGGCCTGACCGGTGGCGAGTTACACTTCGGCTGCGGCCCGTATCCGGCCCAGCTACTGGTCCCCGAGGCGCTGGCCGAATTCATCCAGGCCCATCCGGCGATTCGCATCAGTTTCCACCAGGGCGACTGGGAGCAACTGGCGGTCTGGCTTCGCGAACAGCAAATCGAATTCCTCGTGGCCGACGCGCGGTACTTCACCGGCGACCCGCAGTATCAGGTACAGCTGTTGCGTCCACGGCGCGGGCGGTTCTTTTGCCGTGTCGGTCATCCCCTGGTGCAGCAGCCGAACCTGTCCCTGCGCGCCCTGCTCGACTACGCGGTGGTCGGCACGCGAATGCCGCCGATGATCCGCAAGATCCTCGCCGACGTGCAGGGCGAGGCGGACTTCAACCCGAGCGTGGAGTGCGCGCAATTCGATGCCATCCGCCGCGTGGTGATGCGCTCCGACGCGGTGGGCATCGCCACCATGGAGGCCTTGGCCGAACTGGTCGACCAGGGCCTGATCCGCCTGCTGGAATTTGCCGATGTGCCCAAGGAGGACCCCGGCCTGCAATTGCACTACGGCATCGTCAGCCGCGCCGGCCACTCCCTGACACCGGCGGCGCTGGCGATGGTCGAGGCGGTGCTGACGGTTGACCGGCGCTTGCTGGCGTCGAATTAGCTCCCTCAAGAAGTTGTACAAATCCCTGTGGCGAGGGGGCTTGCCCCCGTTCGACCGCGAAGCGGTCGTAAAACCAATGCTGGGTTCTACCTGAAGAAATGGGCAGGCAGTTTTGGGGCCGCTTCGCAGCCCAACGGGGGCAAGCCCCCTCGCCACAATGCAATTCACAACCCTGGATGTGTGGTCATCACGCACGCCGGGCGAATGACTGCAACGCCCGCGGCTCACCGAGGGCGCGCAGCAGGCAATGCATCGCCTCCTCGCGGCTGCGCTCGAAGCGGTAGCGCGACTCGATGTACAGCGCCAGTTTCAGCTCCACCGGTTCGTCCAGGGGCAGCGGCACGTGTTGCAGGCCCAGCACATTGGCGACCCGGCTTGGCAGGCTGACGCCGAACGGCTGGCGATCGGCGATCAGCTTCGCGGCCAGGGTGCTCTGGGTGCTCATCGCCACATTGCGGCGCAGGCCTTTCAAGCCAAGCTGCAAGTCCACCGGGCTGAGCCCGTCGCGACGGCTCGACACCTGAATCTGTGGCTGCTGCAGATACTCCTGCAGGTTGCGCGGCGGCTCCTTGAGCGCAGCCCCGTAGGCGAATACGTAATGGTCGGCGGGCAACGCCTGTTTGTGCAGGCCGGCAAGCCCGGCCAGCGGCTGGTCGAGGTCGATCAGGATATCCAGCTTGCCGCTGGCCAGGTCCTGCAGGGCGTCACGGCGCCGGGGCTGGAAATAACGCACCTGCCAATCGGCGTGGGGCGATTCGAGCAAGGCATCGAGCAGCACCGGTTGCAGGCAATCCAGACAACTGATGCGCAGCAGCGGATTGTTCTGTCGCGCGGCGGGAATCATGCGCAAGCCGTCGCGCAATGACTCAAGCGCCGCACGCACGTAGTCGGCCAGGCGATGGGCGACCAATGTCGGCGTCACGCCCAGGCGACTCTTGATGAACAGCGGGTCGCCGCACAAATCGCGCAGGCGCCGCAACGCATTGCTCATGGCCGGTTGCGACAGGCACATCACCTCGGCGGCACGAGTCACGCTGCGCTGCTGGTAAATCGCATCGAAGGCGAGCAACAGGTTCAAATCGAGCTGGCGTAAATCAAGCATGGTCTTGCTCCGGCAAATCGCTTAACGTCGGGCAGCCTAACCAGTGTTCCGGAACAAGCTGTGAGCCCTACATGACAAAAAGCGATCAGCCACTGCACGCCCCATCGATACCCAATGCGTTCTACGCGCCAACCCTGCTGCCGGCCATCGAAGAGTTGCTGGCCCGCGGCGTGGACCGGGACAGCATCGAAGGCCTGTTTCGTCGCAGCCTGTTCGAGTTGCGCACGCCATTCATGCGCATTCCGCTGTTCATGTCGCGGCGCTTCTGGGCGTTCGCCCTGGAACAGACCGGCGACCCGCTGATCGGCCTGGCAGCCGGTCGGCGTTTCGTCTCCACCGCCACCAATGGCCTGACGTACCTGTTCGACGTGGCCGACTCACTGGACAGCGCCTGTCAGTATTTCGTGCGTTTCTTTCCGTTTTTCAACGGCCACTTTCAGGCCCGGATCGTGCGCGACGACGATCGCGTCGAATTGCGTCTGCTCGACCGTGGCAGCGTGAGAACCAACGCGGCAACCACCGATTACATCCTCATCAGCCTGTGCAGCATGCTGCGACGCAAGTTCCTCGCCAGCGGCCTGGAGCGTGATCCGATCCTGGGGGTTGGGCTGGCCGGTGCCTGCACGGTCAACCCGCAAGAACATGAACAAGCCTTTCGCGCGCCGGTGCAATGGGGGCAGGCGCAGCACTCGATCCGCCTCGATCCACAGCTGTTCGTCATCCCGTTGACGCCGGGCAATCATGAGCTTGAACACACCCTGGTCGAACTGCTGGAGCAGACCCGGCGCAACAGCGAACCGACCTTGCTGGAGCAAGTCTGCGACCATTTGATCGCCGACCTCGCCGAGGCCAACTGGCAGCAATTCTGTAACAGCCAGCATTTGCTCGAGCGCACCGCCGCCCGACGCTTGAAGGCATTGGGTTGGAGTTTTTCCGAGTTGCTCGACGAATACCGCCGCTACCGCGCCGAAGATTTTTTGCAAGGCACGGACCTGGAGCTGGTGGAGATTTCCGACCGCCTGGGTTACAGCGATGTGCAAAGTTTCAACCGCGCGTGCCTGCGGTGGTTGGGGTGTGCACCAGGCGCCTGGCGAACCCGGCAAGGCCAATAGAACACCACCCTCGTGCGCCACCGGTGCCTTCGTTTTTTGCGTCCGCCCATTTTCCAGCTACAAATGATGAGTGGTTTGGGTGTCCAGGATCCTGACAGCGGGTGTCACGGGGCGGACGTCGATGGATGGCATCGCTTTTAGGGATGGTCAGGCGCATGGCTCAAGGCAAGTACCGCTCCGACATTGATGGGCTGCGCGCTGTCGCGGTGATTGCAGTGCTGCTGCATCACCTCAAGGCCGGCCTGTTGCCCGGCGGCTTCGTTGGCGTCGACATCTTCTTTGTCATCTCGGGATTCCTGATCACTTCCCAGGTGTTTTCCGAGGTCAAGCGCAACACGTTTTCGCTCAAGGGTTTTTATCAGCGCCGCATCAACCGCATCGTGCCGGCGCTGGCGACGGTGCTGCTGGCGACGGTGATCGCCGGGGCTTTCATCCTGTCTCCGGTCGACCTGGTCCGGCTCAACGTCAGCGCCCTGCTCTCGCTGCTGGGTGTCTCGAACATCTACATCTGGGTCAAGTACGGTAACTACTTCGCCGCCGATGCCAGCGAAGCACCTTTGCTGCACACCTGGTCGCTGGGTATCGAAGAGCAGTTCTACGTCATCTGGCCGCTGTTCATCGTGTTGCTGTATCGCCTGGCGCCGCGTTACGTGCTGCCGGTACTGGCCGTTGGCGTTGTGCTGGCGGTGGGGGTTTCCGAGTACGCGACCGGGGTCTTTGCCACGGCCGCCTACTACCTGCTGCCCACGCGTTTTTTCGAGTTGATGCTGGGCGGGCTGCTGGGGATCTACCTGCATCAACCGCGCGTCATCGGCAAATTCACGGCCCATGGTTATGCGCTGGCGGGCTACCTGTTGATCGGTTTCTCGCTGTTTGCCTTGAACCCCAACTCCACCTTTCCCGGGATCAACGCCCTGATCCCCTGCCTGGGCGCCGCCCTGCTGATCCTGGCCGGCAGTGGTGAGCGCCATTCACGCTTGCTGACCAGCCGGCCCATGGTGTTTATCGGCCTGATCTCCTACTCGCTGTACTTGTGGCACTGGCCGCTGATTGCCTTCCTGAACTATGTGGAAATCCCCATCGACCTGCCCGTGGGCGCGCTGTTGATCGCGGCCTCGATCCTGCTTTCGTGGCTGTCCTGGCGTTTCGTCGAAGTGCCGTTTCGACGCAGCGGGGCCAGCCTGCACTTTGCCCGGATCTTCACCCGCCGGTTTGCCCTTCCGGCATTGGGGCTGGCCGTGCTCGCGGGTCTGAGTGTGCAGTTCAACGGTTTTCCACAACGCTTCAACGCCGGCGTTTCAGCGCTTGAAGCAATGACCCTGAGCAAGCCTGCCGATGTTCGCCGCGGGTGCCACGTGCCCAATGCGCTGTACGCGACCGAACCCAATGAGCACTGCCGGTTGGGCGCAACCAAGGATGAGCTGGACGGCATCATGATCGGCGACTCGTTTGCCAACCACTTCACCGGCATGGTCGACATCCTGGCCAGGCCCAACAACATCATGCTCATGGACTACACCATGGATTCCTGCCCGCCGATCCTCGGCTATACCGCCGAAATGCCCCCGGTGTATGCGGCCCATTGTGCGAAACGCAACGAACGGGTGTTCAGCCTGATCGAGCAGAACAAGTATCGCTACGTGGTACTGGCGGCGATCTGGCCGAAGGATGAACGGGCCAGGGATCTGGTCGAAGCGAGTATCCAGCGGGTGGTGGAGAACAGCGGCCAGGTGATTGTCATCCTGAGCAACCAGCACATTGAAAAGGCGGCGAGTTGCCCGATTCGCCGGCTGATGTTTGGCACTGACCGCAGCTGCTCGGTCACCCAGAGTGCACTGCCACCCTATTGGGCGGACGTGCGGGCGAGGTTCCCGCAGATCCGCTTTATCGACCCCAATCAAGTGATATGCCCGGCTGGCGTGTGCAGTCCGATCATTGAGGGTCAACTGCTGTACCTGGACGATTCACACTTGAACGAAGTGGGGTCGCGGTTTATCGGCCACACCTTGCAAGGCCGTGGCTTCTCCCTGCTGCACGACCCCCAGGTCAAACCGCAAACCGCCGACGCCAGGCTGGATACCACCGTGGTCAATTGACGCCCGTCACCACTCACCGGCGAGCCCTTGTCAACGCCTTCACACGGATGAAGCCGCGTTGCCAGGGGCACGTTTGTGCCTGCCCCATGGCTTGGCCCCAGTCATAAAACCGCCTGCACAAAACACAGCCTTCGACCGCTCGCCTCATTGAATCTTGCAATGACCCACTGGGCGCTTGCCAATTATTTGTCGGTCGCCTTTTGACAGTGGCAATGTGCCATTTTTATGTGAAAAATGTCGGACTCCGGCAAAAAGCGTCAATAAACCGGTGACTCAAATCTGACACACTCCACCAGCTACAACCCTTGTAAATCGCGGCTTACGACCGTTTATCGCCTTCTTGAAAATCTCGGCGAGTGGGCAAAATTGGGGAAACCCCAATAGTGGTGCGACTTTGATGGCAATTGGCCCCCAAATTTGGGGGTGTCTTGCCTGATTAACATGCCGGATTGCTGACACGGTTTGCCGAGGCTGGTCTATACCCCTTTTGACAGTTTCACTTCGCGACTCTCCACCGTCTTACGAGGCACGCCAATATGGACGTGAGCGTATTTGGTACGGGCTATGTTGGCCTGATACAAGCAGCGGCACTGGCCGATGTCGGACATCGTGTCCTGTGTGTCGACATCGATCCGAACAAGATCCGGCAACTGCAACAGGCCGTGCCACCGATCAGTGAGCCAGGGCTTTCCGGCACCCTTGAAGAAAACATCAAGGCCGGTCGCCTGCTCTTCACCACCCAGGCCAGCGATGCGGTGGAGCACGCCGACTTGATCTTCATCGCCGTCGGTACGCCCGCCGACGAAGACGGTTCGGCCGACCTCAGCCATGTGCTCAACGTGACCCGGCAGATCGCCAGTTTCATGGAGGCCGACCGCACCCTGATCATCAAGTCCACGGTGCCGGTCGGCACCGCGGACCAGGTCAGTGCCACCGCTGTTGAAGAATTGCAGCGCCGTGGCAAGGGCTCGCTGAAGGTACGGGTGGTGTCCAACCCGGAGTTTCTCAAGGAAGGCAGTGCCCTGGCCGATTGCATGCGCCCGGACCGGATCATCGTCGGTACCGCTGACGAAGAAGCCCGCAGCCAGATGAGCGACCTCTACGCGCCGTTCTGCCGCAATCGCGAAAAACTGATGTTCATGGACAACCGCAGCGCCGAGCTGACCAAGTACGCGGCGAACGCGATGCTGGCCACGCGCATCAGTTTCATGAACGAACTGGCCAACCTCACCGAGTTGCTGGGAGCCGATATCGAAGCCGTGCGCAAAGGCATCGGTTCGGACCCGCGCATCGGTTACCACTTCATCTACCCTGGTTGCGGCTTCGGCGGTTCCTGCTTCCCCAAGGACCTGCGCGCCCTCCTGCACACCGCCGAGCACAGTGGCATGCCCTTGCGTCTGCTGCGTAGCGTGACCGAGGTCAACGACCACCAGCGGCATATCCTGATCAGCAAACTCAAGGCGCAATTTCCCGGCGGACTGGCCAGCAAATCCATCGCCGTGTGGGGCCTGGCGTTCAAGCCCAACACCGATGACATGCGTGAAGCACCCAGCCGTTACCTGATGGAGGCACTCTGGGCCGAAGGCGCGAGTGTGCATGCCTACGACCCGGAAGCCATGTCCGAATGCCGGCGTATTTACGGCTACCGCAACGACCTGCATCTGTGCGCTACCCGCGATGACACGCTCGAAGACGCTGATGCCCTGGTGATCTGCACCGAGTGGAAAAACTTCCGCGTGGTCGATTTCGACCTGCTGGCGAGCAAACTGCGTCATCGGGTGATCGTCGACGGGCGCAACCTCTACAACCCGGAACAGGTGGCTGCTGCCGGCCTGCATTACAGCGGGATTGGCTTGCGCCACATCGTGCCCGAGGCCGTGCGTCCATGAAGATTCTCGTCACCGGAGCGGCCGGTTTTATCGGTGCCCATTGTGTGCTGCGACTATTGCGCGATGGCCACCAGGTGTTCGGCCTCGACAACTTCAACAGCTACTACGACCCGCAACTCAAGCACGATCGCGTGCGTTGGGTGCAGGAGCAGGCACGCCCTTTCCAGCTCGCAACGGTTGACCTGGCCGATACGTCGGCCATGGAGGCACTGTTTGCCCGGGAACAACCGGAGATCGTCATCCACCTCGCGGCCCAGGCCGGTGTGCGTTACTCCCTGGAAAATCCCCGGGCCTACCTGGACAGCAACTTGAGCGGCTTCCTGAACATCCTCGAATGCTGCCGCAAGCACCCGGTCAAACACTTGATCTACGCCTCGTCCAGTTCGGTGTATGGCGCCAACCAGCACACACCCTACTCGGTACAGGATGGTGTCGATCATCCGCTGTCGCTGTACGCCGCGACCAAGAAAGCCAACGAGTTGATGGCCCACAGCTACAGCCACCTGTTCGGTATTCCCTGCACCGGGCTGCGCTTCTTCACGGTATACGGCCCCTGGGGCCGGCCGGACATGTCGCCGATCCAGTTCGCCCGGGCCATCGCCGAAGAACGGCCACTGAAACTGTTCAACTACGGCGAGCACCAGCGGGACTTCACCTACATCGACGACATTATCGAGAGCATCACGCGCCTGATCGAGAGTCCACCGCGAGCCAACGAGCAATGGGACCGCGAGCACCCGGACCCGGCCACAAGCATGGCGCCCTGGCGGATTTTCAACATCGGCGGCCAGCACCCGGTAGAGCTCAAGGCCTACCTGGCATTGCTGGAAAAACACATGGGGCAAAAAGCCCGGGTCGAACTGCTGCCCCTGCAACCGGGCGATGTCCTCAACACCTGCGCCGATGCCAGCGACCTGGCCCGCGCGACCGATTTCCAGCCACGGATCGAGCTGGATGAGGGACTTGGGCGCTTCGTTGCCTGGTTCCGCTCTTACTACTAACTAATTAACCAAGTAATTAACCAGACAGCGAACAAATAAGACCTAAGTAGTAAGACCTAAGTAATAAGACCTAAGTAATAAGATCTAAGCAATTAGATCCAAGTAATAAGACCTAAGTAGTAACCAAGAAACAACTAAGTAATTAATTACGCAATTAATTATGTAGCTGCCTATCGCCCACGCCGCACGCGGCTGAACTATGCGGAGGATTTATGACTGGACATGAGAGAAGTGTGCCCCTGGACAAAATGCGCAGGGACAAGCGCCTGGATCCCGAGCACCGCATGCGCATGGACGCCGCTATTCACATGCAGGGCCGTAGCTGGATTACCGGTCGCGATGGTGGCCGCTCGTGGACCTTGTCGCGCACCAACCGCGTACTGGCCTGCGCCGGTGCGCTGACAATCCTGGTGCTGATTGCGCCGGTGCTGCTGGGATTGGCGCTGGCCATCAAATGCACCAGCCCGGGGCCAGTGATGTTCGTGCAGAAACGCACCGGTTACCGCGGCCGCCTGTTCGGCATGTACAAGTTCCGCACCATGGTCACCAACGCCGAAGAGCTCAAGGAGTCCTTGCGGCACCTGAACAAGCACGGCGCCGACGCCATCGACTTCAAGATCGACAAGGACCCGCGCATCACCGGTATCGGTGGTTTCCTGCGGCGCACCAGTCTCGACGAGCTGCCGAACCTGTTCAACGTGGTGACCGGCGACATGCGTCTGGTAGGCCCCCGGCCGACTTCGTTCAATGCCTACCGCTACAAGGACAATCACCTCGCTCGCCTGAGCATCTACCCCGGCATGACCGGCCTGTGGCAAATCTCGGGACGCAGCAATATCGACTTCGACCAGCGCGTTGAGTTGGACCTCACCTACATCGCCGAGCAGAGCCTGCTGCTTGATCTGAAGATCTTGTTGAAAACCCCTTTCAAAGTGTTCAGCGGCCACGGAGCGAGTTAAATGGACGGTTCAACTGCTAAAAGCCTCAGCATTGCCAGCCCGAGCGAGTCCAACCTGACATCGACCGTGCTTGACCAGGACCTGCGGATCCTGTTCCTGACTGCCGCCAACCCCGGCGCAGGCACCACCACCAGCGCCCTCGCGCTGGCCAGTCAACTGGCGCAGATGAGCAGCGGCCTGGTGCTGCTGGTGGATGCCAGCCAGTCGGCGACCAACCTCACGCAACAGTTGGGGCTGACCCGGGAACGTGGGCTTCGCGACTTGTTGTTCAACACCCAGAGCCCGCCCTTGTTGCAGGACTGTGTGGTGAACGTGTCCAGCCTGCCGTTCCACGTCCTGCCATTCGGCCGCCACTCCCGTGGCAACGAACACCTGACACCTGAACAGCTGAGCCCGGTGCTCGATCAACTCGGCAGTCAATACCGCTTCGTGGTGATCGACGGCGATGCGGTGTATTCGGATTCCGACACCCTGGTCATCAGCACCCAGGTGGACGGTGTGGTCATGGTCGTGCGCTGCGAAGACACCCGCTGGGAAGTGGCCCAGGCCGCGGCCCAGCGCCTGAGCCAGGCCGGAGCGAAACTGGTCGGCAGCGTGTTCAACCGACGCAAGTACTACATGCCCAAGTGGCTGTACAAAAACCTGTGAGCAACCAGATAAGGATGACGCCATGAACGCCAAGATGCTTGTCCTGCTGATGCTGCCCCTCGCAGGTTGCTCCAGCACTTCCACCGATGTATCGCAAAGCATGCCGGTGCAGATCCTCACGGCCCCGCCGGCCAATGCCCAGGCCACCGACGTGCCCAAGGTCGAGCAGACCCTGCGGCCGCAAGACGTGCTGGACGTGATTTTCCACATCAGCACCAGTGGTTCGGACGCCTATCGCGTGCAATCCGGGGACATGATCGCGCTGAATTTCACCGCCGCCAGCCAGCTCAACGGCAACCAGTTGGTGCTGCCTGACGGCACCATCGAACTGCCGGGCGCCAACACCACGGTGAAAATCGAAGGCCTGACCCGCGATCAGGCACGGGAGGCGATTCAACGCGCCTACGATCGCAAGCAACTGTTCCAGCCCAACCGTAATCAGCTGTCGGTGGTCCTGGTGACCCCGCTGACCAATGAACAGAACCTCAAGTCCGTGCTCAACCACCCCGGCACCGGCATGAGCCGGGAGATCACCGTGGGCACCGACGGCTACGCCAGTTTCCCGGAAATCGGCGCGGTACCGCTGCAAGGGATGACCGTCAACCAACTGGAGGCCTACCTCAACAAGCGCTACTCCACCCTGCCCGGCCGCATGACTGTGGACGTGCTGCTCAAGTCCACCGCGGGCAACGAAATCTATGTACTGGGTGAAGTCGGCCAACCGGGCTCCTACCCGATCCGCCGTCCGGTGTCGGTGCTCGAAGCCCTGACCATGGCCCGAGGTTCGAACATCAAGGCACGGCTGGACTCGGTGATGATCATGCGGCGCAACGGCAACCAGGTGGTCGCGCATCGTTATGACGTAGAGAAGGCCTTGTCGGGCGATGCCTCGCAGATCGCCTACCTGCAAGCAGACGACATGCTGTACGTGCCCAAGACCAAGCTGGCCAGCGCCGGTGAGCTCGCACGGCAACTGGCGGACGTCGTGTTGTTCCAGGGCGTGGGGTTCAGCTTCAGCTACCGCGTCGACAACAAAAACGACAACAGCAGCAGCAACTAACTCTCAGGTGACCGCCATGAATCCAAAGGAAAATTACCTGCACGAGTTCTTCAGGATCTTCTTCGCCAATAAGCAATTGGTGAAGCGAGTCTTCCTGGTCTTTGCAGTGATCGCCGTGGTCTTGCCGCTGATGCTCAAGCAGAGCTTCGATATCACCGCCCAGGTGATCGTGCAGTCCAAGAAAATCTCCCAGGGGGATGCCACCAGCACCCTCAATCAGGAAAACGCTTCCTTCATTCCGCCATCGCTGGCGGACATGGAGACCGAGAGCAATATCCTGCGTTCGCCGGCGTTGATCCGCCAGACCATCGGCGAGCTGCGGGAAAAGGGTGAGTACACGCCGCCCGTGAGCGTCTTCAACAAACTGCTGGTGCAGCCGTTCAAGAAGTTTGTGCTCAATCCCGTTCGCGAGCACGTGATCAACCCGGCTCGCAGCCTGCTCGGGTTGCAGACCGATCCGGTCCGCGACACCGTGCTCGATGCCCTCACGCAGGAGGCGTCCGACGCCCTCAAGGTTGAAACCTTGCCGGGCTCCAACGTGATCTCGATCGTCTACAGCTTCCCTGACCCGGCGCAAGGCACCAAATTCGTCGCCGCCCTGCTGCAGAACTACCTGGTCAGCCGCCAGGAAATGCAATCGATCGACCTGCCGCAGAGTTTCTACGAAACCAAGAAACTGCAATACCAGGTGCGTCTCGATGGCCTGGAAGCCAATCGCCTGGCCTTGCTCGAACGCATCGGCTCGTCCGATCCCAAGGAAGAAATCACTTTCCGCCTCAACGCGATCAACACCGAGGAGCAAGCGCTCAATCTGTATCAGGACCGACTGTTGCAAAGCCAGCGCTGGCTCGATTACCTGAAAACCAATCTGGCCACCGCCAACAACGCCAGGTTCAACGACTACACCTTCCCCTACACCTTCACCACCACGGTCGACAACGTTGCTTTCGAAGACCGCGAGATCAAGCAACTGGGTGAGCAACTGACGACCCTGGTAAGCCGCTACATGAGCGACCTGGCGATCTTTCAGCCCGGCAGTGAACCGATGCAACTGGCACGCGAGCAAATCACCCGGACCCGTGGGCAATTCCTGAAGATTGTCAGCAACCGGATTCAGGAGCGCACCAGCGACCTGGCGACGATCAGCTCGGTCATCGACCAGAAAACCGCGCGCATTGCCGAGTTCAAGAACCGCATCCACCAGTTGCAGGAAACCCAGAGCAAGCTGCGGCAGATGGACACCGAGATCGATGCGCTGCACGCGGCGTTTTCCACCTATGCCCAGCGCTTCGCCGAAAGCAGCACCGCGCGCGCGCTGGACAACGACCTGTCCAACGCACGGGTGCTCAGCCCGCCGTTCGAGCCGACCGAAGCGGCGTTTCCCAAACCGATGCTGATCATCCCGTTCGGGCTGTTCACCGGTCTGCTGCTGGCGATTGCCCTGGTCTACGTGCGTGAGTTCTTCGACCACCGCTTCAAGCACCCTGCGCAAATCACCCATGAACTGGGCTTGCCGGTACTGCTGGTGATCAACGATCAAAGCACCCTGCCCAACAATCCGCACCGGAACTGGAGCGTTCCGGCCCTCGTGCATTGGGTGCGCAATTGAACGCGCCGCTCGGTACCACCCTCGACCTGCCGATCATTCACTTGCTCAGCAGCGGCGGCTTTTATGGGGCCGAGCGGATGCTGCTGGATCATTGCCTGGCGACGCCGGGGCAGCACCAGGTGCTGTTTCTCGATGCGCCGCCCGAACTGATCGCGCGTTTTCGCGAGGCCGGCGTGGATTGCCTCGGCTGTGCGGGCCTCGGCGCGTTGCTGGGGCACTTGCGCCAGCGCCGTGACCAGCGGCCACTGATCAATACGCACAACTTCAAGGGCCTGTTGTTCGGCTGGGTCGGCGCCACGCTGTTGCGCCTGCCGCTGGTGATCACCCAGCACGGCTTCACCCCACGCAGCCGCAAGCAGAAGTTCTACACCTGGCTGAGCCTGCAACTGTGCCGCACGGCCTCGGTGGACCGCGTGGTGTGTGTCGCCGAAAGCATTGCGCTGCTGCACCGCCAGGCCAACGTGCGCACGGACAAGTTGCAGGTGATCCCCAACGGACTGCCGGCGGCCAACGACTTGCAGCCGCACAGTGGCGAACGGCAACGCTGGCTGGCCGGCTACGTCGGGCGCCTGAGCAGTGAAAAAGGCCCTGATCTGTTTCTCGATGCGCTGATCCCGTTGTGTCAGCAGTACCCGCAACTGGATGCCGTGATGCTCGGCGACGGGCCGGAGCGCGAAAGCCTGCAGGCGCGCATCGACGCGGCCGGATTGCAGGCGCGCATCACATTGCCGGGCTACCAGAACGACATGCGCGCGTGGTGGCGGCGACTCGATGCGCTGGTGATCAGCTCGCGCACCGAAGGCACGCCGATGATTCTGCTCGAAGCGATGCAGGCCGGGGTGCCGGTGGTGGCCTTCGGCGTCGGCGGGATTCCCGATGTCCTGCAAGACCGCCACAACGGCCTGCTGGCCGCGCCCACCGACAGCGCCACCCTCGCCCGCCAGATCGGCACGCTGCTGCGTGACCCGGCCATGGCCGGCGAGTTGGTCGACAACGCAAAACGTACGCAACGCGATCGCTACGACCTCAAGGCCCTGGCCGAACGCTGGTCGCAGCTTTACATCCGTACTGCACGGGAGGCACGCGCGTGATTTTTCCGCTCTCGATCGTCAGTTTGCTCGGCCTGGTCTGCCTCGGTTTGCTGGCCAGCCCTTATCCGTATCTGGCGCCGGGAGCGGTATTGGGCCTGGTGGGGGTCACGGTGCTGTACCGCAAGCCGACCTGGGGCCTGCTGGGCATTGCCGCCATCCTGCCGTTCGAGGGCCTGTTCAAGGACAACATGCTGTCGGGCTCCAAGTTCCTCGGGGCCTCGCTGGCGCTGATCCTGATGCTGCAACTGGCGATCCACCAACTGCCGGCCGATCGCCTGCGCAGCAATATCTGGCGCTTGCTGGTCGGGTTCATGCTGCTGTACCTGCTCAGCCTGTTGAACACCGACGACATGGGCATCTCCCTGGGCCACCTGCGCGAGCTGAGCGTCGGCCTGATCCTGTTTGTCATCACCCTGCTGGTCGGGCGTGAGTTGAACCTCGACATGTTCGCCCGGCTGGTCGCCATCAGTGTCGCGGTGACCTGCGCCATGGCCATGTTCTCGGCCAAGTACCAGGACGCGGGCCGTGCGTCCGGCTTGCTCAAGGACCCGAACAACTTTGCCCTGATGATCGCCTTCGCCGTGCCCATGGCGCTGTTGCTGGTGGTGCGCAGCCCGAACCTGTTGCACCGGTTGTTCTGGGGCGGCTGCACGCTCCTGCTGTTGGGCGGCATGACCAAGACCGAATCCCGTTCGGGGCTGGTGGTGTTGTTCCTCAGCCTGTTGATCGGCGCGTGGCATTACCGTGCGCAGTTGCCACGCATTCGTCCGCGTCACCTGGGCTTTGCCATGCTCGGCCTGGCGATTGTGATTCCGCTGGGCCTGTACGCGATGCCGGCCGGTTACGTGGAGCGTATCCAGTCGCTGAGCATCCTGAGCTCCGGGGCCAAGAGCCAGGACCCGTCCCTGGGCCGCCGTGCCTCCTACATTGTGGTCGGCAGCGGCATGATCGCCGAGAACCCCTTGCTCGGCACCGGCCCCGGCACGTTCCCGCTGCACTACGCCACCACCGGCTACGCCAAGGCCTTTTCCATCAAGGGCGAGACCGAAGACCTGTACCGTCGCGCCCACAACACCTACCTGGAAATCTTCAGTGAACTGGGGATTCCCGCCGGCCTGATGTTCGTCGGCATGCTGGCCCTGGGGCTGTACAACCTGATGCGCGCGCGCCGCGCCTGGCTGTTGCGAGGGGACGCCGCGCAGGCCGCTGTAATGACCCACCTGAGCATGAGTTTTCTGTCGTTGACCTTGTTCCTGATGTTCCTCAGCGCACCGAACCACAAGTACCTGTGGATCATGCTCGCGTTAACCAGCGTGCTGCGCATGAAAGCCGAAGAAGCCCCGCGCAAAGAGGTCAGGGTATGAACCGCATCAGTATCGTCATCCCCATGTACAACGAGGCCCGGCACATCGCCCGGACCCTGCTCGCGGCACAACATGCCGCCGACACCGCCAACGTCGAATGCGAGTTGATCGTGGTCGATAACGGCTCCGACGACCAGGGCCCGCAGATTGCCCGACAGTTCGGCGCCCAGGTGCTGGTGCTGCCCGGCCTGCTCATCGGCGCCTTGCGCAATCGCGGCGCGGCAATTGCCAGTGGTGAATGGCTGGCCTTTATCGATGCCGACATCGAGATGCCCGAGAACTGGCTCAAGCTGCTGCTCGACCTCGAGTCCGGCGGCCAGGCCGATGTCATCGGCCTGGACCTGCACACCCCGGCCGAAGCGCCGTGGTACGCCGATGCCTGGCAGCGTCGCACCTTGCGCCCCAACACCCGGTCGCCGCATGCCGTGCAATGGTTGCCCAGTTCCAACCTGCTGATGCGCCGTGGCTGGTTCGACAAGGTCGGCGGTTTCAACGAACAACTGCGCACCGGTGAGGACAAGGAGCTGACCATGCGCCTGGCCGACGCGGGCGCCAAGCTGCTCTCGGTCAACCAGAGCGTGGCGTTGCACTGGGGCTACGAAGGCAGTTGGCGGGAATGGATGGGCAAGGAATTGTGGCGCCAGGGCAGTCATCTGCAACTGCTGCGTACCCATGGCCCGAGCCTGCGCTTGCTGCGCTTTCCGCTGCTGTCGATCGGTGCCTGGATTCTCGATTTCATGGCAATCTCCGCGTTGTTCAACGGCTTCCCCCATCACGCCGTATTCATGCTGATGCTGACCAGCCTGCCAGCATTGGTGCTGAGCCTGCGTCAAAGCGCCAAACACCACGACACGCTCCTGACCCTGCAACTGTGGGGCCTGCACTGGGTGCGCCTGCACCTGGCGGGCGCCGCGTTCATCCTCAGTCTTTGTCATTGGAATGCCAGGAGGCCCGCCCGTGGCTGAATTCATTTTCTGGTTGTGCCTGTTGCTGCCGGTTTACGCCTACCTCGGCTATCCCCTGTTGCTGACCTTGCTGGCACCGCTGTACCCCGCACCGCGCCACGGACCGGCACAACCGATGGACGTGAGCATCGTGATTGCCGCGCACAACGAGGCGCGGCATATCGAAGAAAAACTGCGCACCGTGCTGGCCCAGGATTACCAGGCCCGTTCGCTGCACATCATCCTCGCCAGCGACGGTTCGACCGACGACACCGTGGCCTGCGCACGCAAGATCGAAGACCCGCGCATCAGCGTGCTCGACCTGCCCCGCCAGGGCAAGGCGGCGACGCTCAATGCCGGGGTCGCGATCAGCAGCGGCGAGATCCTGGTGTTCACCGACGCCGACAACCAATGGTCCACCGACACCCTCGGCCACTTGCTCGCGCCGCTCAACGACCCGCAAGTCGGTGGCTGCGCCGGGCACATGGTGATCCCGGTGACTGGCAAGGGCTTGAGCATCGGCGACAGCCTGTATCGGCACTACGAAGGCTGGCTGCGCTACGTGGAAAATCGCACCGGCTGCATGGTTTCCGCCGACGGCGCATTGCTCGCCCTGCGCCGCGAGTTGTTCCAGAACGTGCCGGCGGAGGTCAACGACGATTTCTTCATCAGTACCTGTGCGCCGGTGGCGTTCAAAAAGATTGTCTACGTGCCAGAGGCCCGGGTGATCGACCAGGGCGTGGACGAAGCCGACAAGCAATTGCGCCGCCGCCAGCGCGTCACGGTCGGTGGCCTGCAAAGCCTGGCCCAGCGCCGGGAGCTGCTCAATCCGTTGACCCACGGCCTGTATGCGCTTGCCTTGATCAGCCACAAGCTGATCCGGCGCCTGGCGCCGATCCTGTTGCTGCCGTTGCTGCTGAGCAATTTCTGGCTGTGGGAGGACCACGGCTTTTATCGCCTGAGCCTGATCGCACAACTGCTCGGCTACACGGTGGCCATTGCCGGCCTGCTGGATTCGCAACACCGCTTGCCCAAACCCTTTCGCCTCGCCGCGTTCCTTCTGGTGACCCTTGCCGGAATGAGCATCGGCCTGTGGCAGTTCCTGCGCGGCCAGCGTTATGCCCAATGGAACCCCGAGCAAAATCGATGAGAGGCGTGTGCCATGGCGATCAAGCAACTGTTAAAACGCACCAGTGGCTGGCTGTACCTCAACTCCCCGGTCGGGCGCAATCAATTGCACGGCGCCGGGGTGATCCTGATGCTGCACCGGGTGCTGGCCAGCGACCAGGCCGCCGCACTGCCCCACCGCAATGAACTGTGCGTCGGGCCAAAGGCTTTTGAACATCTGCTGGTGTGGTTGAAAAAACACTTCGACTGCGTGCCGCTGATGGACATTCTGCAACCGGGTGCGCTGCGCTCGGAGCGGCCGAAAGTGGCGCTGACCTTCGACGACGGCTGGCGCGACAACGCGGTGAATGCCTTCCCGTTTCTGCACAGATACCAGGTGCCGGCGAGCATCTTCCTGTCTACCGATTTCATCGGCAGCCGCCAGCGGTTCTGGTGGGAAAGCATCGGCGAAACCCTGTGGAACAGCCATGGCGAAACCGCGCGCCGACACCTGGTCGAATGCCTGAAACATCTCGGCCGCCCGTTACCGACCCTGTGCGATGACCCGGATGAGCACCGCCGCAGCCTGGCGCTTCTGCACTATTTGCAGAACCTGAAAACCCTGTCGCCGCAGGACCTCAATCGCCTGACCGACGAATGCCCGCAAGACTCGTTGCCCCAGGCGCTGGACTGGCAGCAAGTGCGCAACCTGGAAGCCTCGGGCCTGGTGCGCTTCGGCCCCCATGGGGCCAGCCACGCCATCCTCACCGGTCTCGACGATCAACGCCTGGAAGAAGAACTGAGCCGCAGTCGCGATGCGCTGCGCCACGGCTGCAACCGGCCGTTGCCGGTGTATTGCTACCCCAATGGCGACAACGATGCGCGGGTGCGGCAACAGGTGGCCCGGCATGACTTCCCGTTTGCCCTGGGCACCGGCACCGGCATTTATCGGGGAACCGAGGATCCCCTGGCGCTGCCACGCTTCGGCGTCAGCCAGCGTACCGCGCGCAATCCCGAGCTGTTGTCCTGGCGCATCTACCGTGGGGCACGTCCATGAGCCGCAGCAATTACCTCAAGCACCTGGCCCTGAGCATGGGCACCAAACTGGCGATGATCGCCCTGCGCTTGCTGCGCAACGTGCTGCTGGCGCGGATTCTCGGCCCCAGCGAACGGGGTCTGTTTGCCTTGCTCAGCACCCTGCCCGACCTGATCAGCGCCGCCACCAGCGGCGGCTTGAATTCGGCGGTGGGCTATCAGGCGGCCAAGCAACGACCGATGGGCCTGCTGCTCAGCCAGGTGCTGGTGTTCGGTTGCCTGTTGGCGGCGTTGCTGACCTTGCTGGTGGTGGCGCTGACCCGCGAGTTCGGCAGTGAACTGGACATCACCACGCAACTGGGCCTGCTCGCCTGGCTGTTGCTGCTGGCGGTGCCGCTGACCGTGCTCAAAAGCGGTTTGCTGACCCTGCACAACGCTTCCGGCGGCGTGGTCGCCTTCAATGCCTTGCGCCTGATCGAATCGCTGGCGCCGCTGCTGCTGTTCCTCGCCCTGTTCTGGATGTGGAAAAGCGCGGCACTGGAAGCGGCGCTGATCAGCTGGCTGGCGGGCATCAGCCTGGTGGTGCTGGTCGGTTGGCTGTGGCTCAAGCGCAACCAGCCGCTGACCCTGCAATGGGACCGCGCCAGCCAGAACGAACTGCTGCGCTACAGTGCCCGCAGCCATCCGGACCTGCTGTTCCAGCAGGTGATCCTGCGCTCCGACTACCTGTTCATCGGCGCCCTGCTCGGCAGCACCGCGCTGGGTCATTACGCCATGGCCAGTGCCGCCGCCGAGTTGCTGCTGATCGTCCCGGAAGCGGTGACCACGCCGCTGATGAAACGCCTGCTGCAACAGGAAGAAGGCATCGACAAAGTCACGCCGCTGGCCTTGCGCCTGACGGCCACGGTGATGCTCGGCGCCTGCCTGAGCATGGCTCTGATCGGCGAGTGGCTGATCGTCACCCTGTTCGGCGTGGCCTATCAACCGGCCTATCCGGCGTTGCTCGCGCTGCTGCCGGGCCTGCTCGGGCTGTGCTACGCGAGCATCCTGCGCCTGGATTTGCTGGGCAAGAATCGGCCCGGTTCGATTTCCCTGTTGATGGGCCTCGGTGCCTTGCTCAACCTGGCGCTGAACCTGGTATTGATCCCGGCCTACGGCATCGTCGGCGCGGCGGCAGCCTCGTCCATTGCCTACCTGGCGGTGACGGTCGCGCTGCTGGTGATGTATTGCCGCCTGAGCCAGGTGCCGTTCTGGCAAACCCTGATCATCCTGCCCAGCGATATCGCGCCGATGCTGTTGGTCCTGCAGCGGAAGTCGGCATGAAGTATTTCGCCCTGCTGGTGAGCCTTGGCCTGACCGTCGATGCCTACGCCGAGCCGATGCGCTGGGCTGATATCCGTGACGGCAGCCTGTACCTGCAAACCGATCGCCCCGACACCCTGACCGTGCAATGGGTGCCGGCGTGGCAGGCCGGAGCCAATGAAGAGCACCTGTACCTGCTCGATGGCCAGGGCAAGCTCGAGGGTGAGCGGGCGATCGCCGCCGCCGAGACCCAGGGCACCCAGCGCTGGCCACTGGCACCGGGCGCCAGCCCTTATCGCCTGGAGATTCCGGGCTACAGTTTCCGCCGCTACCGCGTGGAACACGACGAACGCACGGTGGCGCTGTTCGCCCCGGCCAAGGTGCATTTCAGCGCGGAAACCCGTGACGGCGATGAGCTGTATTTCAAGGTCGCGGCCGGGGAACACGCGGTGCTCGCCGGCAAGTTCCACGACGGTGTCAGCGCCCTGCAAGCCCAGCGCGTGGGGGATGGCCAGCAACTGACGCTGACCCTCAAGCCCTACCGTGCCTACTGGCAGTTCGACAAGGCCGAGCTGCCGGTCGCCAATAGCGATCAGGTCTGGCGCCTGCGCCTGCAAGGCAGCGGCAAAGCGGCGTTCTGGCTCGATGGCACGGCCAATCTGTTCGCGCAGAATCCGCAACAGCTCAAGCCCCTGCGCGAGGACGATGGCCGGACCCGGCTGACCCTGCACAAGGAACTGCTCGGCAACACGCCGAACCTGGGCATCGCCCTCCCCTACGTGATGCCACCGCCTTCCAGTTTTGCCGTGCTCGATGCGCTCAAACCGCAGGCGGCGACTTACTACAGCCTCGTCGACATCATGGCCACGCGGCCGCACTACGAGGACGCGTTCCGGCGCCTGTACCAGGACCGTTTCGGCATCACCCAGGACATCACCTTGCTGGCCGGCAGCCAGCGCCAGGCCGAACTGCGCGCCGACAGCACCAGCAATGGCGGCCTCGAAGCCTGGTTGGCCGCAACACGCGCCCTGGGTGGCAAGGGCACGCACTACATCGGTTTTGCCGACGAGCCGAACCTCAACTACCCGGACTACGCCAGTTTCCAGACCGTGTTCAACAGCATGGCCCGGCAGGTGCGCAGCAACCCGGACAACGCCAGGGCCGGCGTGCGCATCGCCATCCCGGCCAGCTCGCGTTTTATCAACGGCCCGTTGGCTGACCACGCCAGCGAGCGGCGCGGCATCGATTGGGCCCGGCGCCTGTTGCAAGACAACGGCGAGCAGATTGACGCCCTGGCCTGGCACGAATGGATGATCCGCGACCTGCTCGCCACCCGCGTCTACCGCGACAGCGTACGCCGTGCCGCTGAACTGGTGGGGCTCGACGCCCAGGGTCGGCCGCGCAAGGCCTTGTTGCTCGACCAGACCAACATGTCCAGCGGGGCCAGCCTCAGCCCTTACGACCAGGAAACCCACTACGCGTCATTGTGGTGGGCCTCGGTGGTGATCAATGCCTCCCAGGACGGCCTGCTCGACATGCTCGGCTGGTTCCAGGCCGCCGACGAGCCCGAGTACCCCAAAGGCATGCTGCGGGTGCTCGGCAACGATCATTTCGAACTCAAACCAGTCGGCCTGGCCCAGCAGTTCATCCAGCAACACTGGCTGCACAATGTGGTGCGCCTGGACAACGACGCCTTCGAAGTCGATGTGCTGGCCATGGCCGACGACCTCAAGCGCACGCTGCTGGGGGTGAACAAGGGCACGCGCTTGCAGCGTGTCGACCTCAGCGGTGCGGCCTGTCCGCTGGGCAAGGGTTCCTTGCGTTATTTCGGCGCCGACAACCGCAGCCGCGACGCACCGTTCAACTGCCGGGACGGTCGCGTGAGCTTCGAACTGCCCGGGCAAACCCTGTTCGCCCTCAGCTGGATCGCCTCATGACCGCCCTTCTTGTGCTTGGCCGCGTCGGCATTTCGCCGCGCGCAGGAATAACTCCACTCACGGGCAATCCCGTCAGGAGCCAACAACATGAGTGCAATGCATAAACTCAGCGAACACATCAGACAAAAAGGCCTGAGCGCCACCCTGAAAAAAGCCTGGAAGCACTATGTGTTTTCCCACCAGGAACTGCTGTGGATGGAGCGCGACCTGGTCAGCCCGGTGCCACCGTACAAACTCAAGTCCTACCCGCCGCTACGGGTGGTCAGCATCACCCCGGAAAACGCCGTGGCCTTCACCCGCTACTTCGGTGACCGGGTAGAGACCATGGCCGAACTGGCCCGGGAGGGTTACACCGGGCAAATGCACCTGGACGACAAGGGTGACGCGGTGGCGTTCATCTGGGGTGCCGCGCGCAACTATCACGACAAGCACTACTACGGCTGCTGGTTCCCGGTAAAGCCGGGCGAATTCTTCGAGTTCGGCGGTGAGCTGACCAGGGCCTACTGGGGCACCAAATTGTCGATGGACCTGCAGACCGAGCTGTGGAAAGCCATGTACGCCCAGGGCTGCAACAAGGTCGTGGACGTGTGCGAGTGGCACAACATCCCCGCGCTCAAGCTGCATATACGCACCGGCTACAGCGAACAGGGACGCATCATGAACGTCTACGAACTGTTTGGCCGCTGGCGCTTCTTCCGCGAAACACGCTACACCGGCTCGCGCCTGGATACCTTGCGCAAACCGGTGCGTGAACCTGCCACTGCCGAGGCGACGTGATCTCATGACCGTACGATTCGAATGGCGCACGTCACTGTGCGCCCACGACTTTCCGACAGCGGCTTACGAAGCGCTGCGCCAGCGTGTAACGGACCACACACCGTTCAACACCCTGGCCTGGTTATGCGCATCGGAACAGGCACTCAAACCCGGCGAGCCGTTGCACGTATTGCTCGGCTGGCAGGGTGAGGAACTGGTGCTGTGCCTGCCGCTGGTGGCGTCCGTGGAACGCTTCGCGCGTTTGCCATTTCGGGTCCTGCATCATTTGGGTTATCCCCTCGCTGACCGCCTCGCCCTGCTGACGAGGCTGGACGGCGACTCCATGCACAAGGCGCTGACGCAGATCCGTCAACGCCTGCCCCACTCCGTGCTGCAACTCAACGAACTGGCAGGCGCCACGGCCGATGCACAGGCCCTGGCGCCCTGGCAGGCGCACAGCTCGACCGCCGAACAACGCCTCAGCTGCCGGGTGCCGGTGCACCTGATCAGCGAGGCCGACCATCAGGAAGTCTCCGGTGACCCGCGCTACAAATTGCGCCGCGCACGCAAACGCATCGCCGCGTGCGGTGCCCAGGTGCGACGCATTATCCCCGACGCCCTGACCATGGGCCCACTGTTGCAGGAAATCAGTGAAGTCGAAGCGGTGAGCTGGAAAGGCGATGAAGGGGTCGGGATCTTTTCCGATGCACGCCATCGCCAGTGGATGGATCGTGCCTTCACCGCCCTGGCGGCCCGCGGCCTGGTACGGGTGGTGGTCCTGGAGCTGGAGGGGCGCTGCATCAGCTATCGCCTCGGCCTGCTGGAACAGGGCCGGCTGTACGACTACAACCTGGCGTTCCTGCCGCAGTACGCCGACCTGGGCAGCGGCCGGGTATTGCTCGAAGAGTGGATTCGCTGGGGCCTGGAAGACCACTGGCAGTGGATCGATGCGTCACGGGTCAGCCTGGAAAACTCCAGCCATCAACTGCACGAACGCATGACCGGGCAACTGCAACACTGGCGCTGGAGTTTTTACTCCTGGCGCCCGGGTGGACTGGTGCTGGGACTGGCCTTGCGGGTCTGGCAACGCTTCAAACCCCGATTGCAGCTCTGGCGCGCCCGGCGCGCGGCGGCCGCAATCGCAACCCCGGCGCCCGTCGCGACAGCGGCTGTCAAAACGCCTGCGCCTACGGAAAAACAAAAGGAGGGTGAACATGCCTCGGCAAGTGATAGTCAACGCTGACGATTTTGGCCTCAGTGCCTGCGAAAACGCGGTGATCCTGGGCGCATTCCAGGCCGGACTCATCAGCTCCGCCACCGCCATGGCCAACATGCCGGCGTTCGAAGCCGCCTGCGTCCTGGCCCGGCATCCGCTGCTCGAAGGTCGCATCGGCCTGCACTTCAACCTGACCTACGGCCGTCCGTTGAGCCGGAACATTGTGCAGCGCCCAACCTTTTGCGACGACGACGGCGTGTTCGATCTCAACCTGTCCCGCACCCGCCTCTGGCTCCGGCGCCGGGATCGCCACGCCGTGCTCGAAGAACTCGAAGCCCAGTGGCAGCGCTGCCTGGACAACGGCTTGCGTCCCAGTCACCTGGACTCCCATCAACACGTGCACAACATCTGGCCAATCGGCGAGATCGTCGCGCGCTTCGCCGCCCGCCAGGGGGTGCCAGTGCGCCTGGCGCGTAACCTGGGGCAAAACCTCAGCCTGCCCAAGCGCCTGTTCAAGGACCTGCTCAACCGTCGCCTGAGCAACCTGGCCGGTGCCACCGCCGACTACGTGTGCACCCCGGTGGACCTGCGCAACGCCGAGCCGCCAGCCGACGGACTGCTGGAAATCGTCGCCCACCCGAACCAGCTCGGCGCCGACTTCGGCGATGCCTATCTGGAACCCGGAGAGTCCTTGAGTGCGTTGCTGGAACAGCGTTTGCCGGGTGTGCCGCGGGTGGCCTATAGCGCCGCTGGCGAAGCCACGCCCCTCCGCGCACAGGCCGTCCTGGAATAACCCGAAATCCCCTGTGGGAGCGGGCTTGCTCGCGAAGAGGCCGGTACATTCAACATCTTTGTTGACTGAGCCAGCGCCTTCGCGAGCAAGCCCGCTCCCACAGGTAGTACACCTTTCAATCGGCTGTTTTGCTCCCGAATTCGTTCGGGACGAGCAGCTTTTTGACGCCTGAAAATTGTGTCAAGTCTGATACATAACTTGAAACACAATGCTGGCAAGGAGATGGCCATGCACTGGCCATCGGTGATCTATACCCATCAATACCTTCATCACGCACCATCAATCCTCGACAAAGGAGGGCTTCATGAGCGTACTCGACAAGCTTCAAGAACACATCAAACGCAAGGGCCTGGGTCGCACGTTCGGTACGCTGTGGAAACGCTATGTGTTCTTCCATTGGGAGTTGCTGTGGATGGAGCGCGACCTGGTCAGCCCGGTGCCGCCGCACAAGCTGCGGCCCTACTCTCCCGTGCGCCAGGTGACGATCACCCCGGAGAACGCCAGCGCATTCGCGAAGAACTTCGGCGACCGCGTCGGGACCATGGCCGAGCTCGCCGCCGAAGGTCACACCGGGCACATGTACCTGGATGACGAAGGGCATGCCATCGGGTTCATCTGGGGCAGCACCCGGGACTACTTCGATCGCCACTATTACGGCTGCTGGTTCCCGGTGAAGGAAGGCGAATTCTTCGAATTCGGCGGCGAGATGACCCGCGCCTACTTCGGCACCCGCCTGTCCGTGGATGTCCAGGTGGCCCTCTGGGAAGCCATGGCGCTGCAAGGCTGCAACAAGGTGGTGGACGTCTGCGAGACCCACAACATCCCGGCGCTGAAACTGCACATTCGCATGGGCTATCAGGAACAGGGCCGCGTCACCCATGTCTACGGCCTGTTCGGCCGCTGGCGCTTTTTCCGCGAAACCCGCTACAGCGGCTCACGCCTGGATCCGCTGCGCAAACCGGGACGGCCGGTGGTGACGGCGGCGGCTTCGGCTGAGGCTTGATTTCGGGTTTATCCGATTTACCGCGGCGCGCCCTTCGCGAGCAAGCCCGCTCCCACACTGGATTTGTGAACGACACAGATCAAATGTGGGAGCGGGCTTGCTCGCGAAGGCGTCAGTCTGAGCAACACATTCCTCAGCCCTTCACCACCACCCACGTAAAACACAACGGCAACTGCGCCACCTGCTGTTGATAGCCGTCATAGAGTTCTTCGCGGTTGGAGTGCGGGTATTCCTTGAAGTGACGGATCTGCAGCCCTGCCGCCATGGCGGCGCTGAAGAGGTCGCCCAGGGTGTGGGCGAACCAGTAGGACGGCGCGGCCGGCTGTTCGACCTTGCCTTCGTAGACGATTGGTTCGTGCTGCACGAAAGGTTCGCGACGGAAGTAGGAACTGGCCGGGCGCAAGGGATCGTCTGCCTCGGGGTCGAACATTTCCAGGAACGGGTGGGTTTCGTATACCACCAGCGCCCCACCCGGTTTCAGCGTGCGCGCCACATGGCGGAAGAATTCGCCGATGTCCGGCATCCAGTTCAGCACGCCGATGGTGATCAGTGCCAGGTCGAAGCGCTCCTGCAGTTGCGCAGGCAAGTGGTGAATGTCCGCTTCGATGAATTGCGGCTCATGGGGCGAGCGCGACGCCAGTTCCCGTGCCTGCTCGAGAAACGCGCCGGACTGGTCGACGCCCACCACGCTGCGCGCCCCCAGGGCGAACAGCGACAGGCTTTCGCGGCCATTGTTGCAACCCAGTTGCACCACTTCCTTGCCGTTGACACCGGTCTGGGTCAGCAAAGCGGTCAGGGTGTCATCCAGGCAGGAAAAATCCGCGTGTGCCACGCCCTCCAGCAAGACTTGCCATTCGCAGGAGTCTTTGTGGTGACGGGCAGAGTCATTCCAGGCCTCGCGGTTGCTGGCGATGGCTTGTTCTTTTGTCGGCAGTTCCATTGCACGCTCCAGGGTTCGGCTGGTCGATTTGACCGGTCGGAGTCTAGATCAACGTCATCCTGGCAGGTGTTGCGAAGTTGTAATGCGCGCAGCGGCGCCAGCGGCCCACGGCGGCAGCTATAGTTAATGACCTTGGGGAAATGCGGTTAAACCGATTTCGCAGGTGCTGCCATGAAAAAAACCAACCTGATGCTTGTGCTCGCCGTCAGCCTGAGCGCGACCGCTGTCGTCCACGCCGACGACATGCCTACCACCAACTACAACAGTGAATTCAACTACTACGGCGCCGACCAACCCTTCGCCCACCCCGTGCCGCAGTCCATGAGCACTGTGCCGCCGGGTTCGTACATCCCGACCGCACCCGGGGATTTCATTCCGGTTTCAGGCGAGCACGTGTTCTACGACTCGCGCCTGCCGACCGTGGCCGACGCCACGGTTCGCGTGTTTATCCGCTCCTACGATCCGGAGCGTGGCGTCTACGTGAACCAGGAAGTCGAGAATCCCGGTTGCATGCTGTCCTGCCTGAGGCAGGGCCCGGTGTTGCAATGAACCAGGGGGCGTTCTCAATCAGTTTCCCTACCACTGGCGTTTGTCCGGACGGGCGAGGCCAAGCTTTTCGATCCGGTAGCGCAACATGTCACGGCTAAGACCCAGCAGGCGCGCCGATTTGGTGACGTTCCAGTCGGTCTTGTCGAGCATCTTGCGCACCATGTCGCGCTCCACTTCCGGCAGGTTCATCGATTCGTTGCCGTTGTAGGATGGACGCTGCTCGCTGAAATGCTGCGGCTCGTGATGAAACATCGGTGGCTCATCCACCAGGCTCAGGCAGACGTTCAACTGATGGGCGGCGATGGTGTCGCTTTGCGCCAGCAACACGGTTTGCTCCAGCATGTTGCGCAATTCGCGCACGTTGCCCGGCCAGCTGTAGCTGAGCAGCAACTCTTCGGCCTGATTGCTGAAATACAGGTTCGGCTTGCCGTAGCGTTTGCCGTGGGCTGCCAGGAAATGCCGGGCCAGCAGCAGGATGTCGGCGCCACGGGCATACAGGCGCGGCACCTTGATCGAAATGATGCGCAGGCGGAAAAACAGGTCGCGGCGGAATTTGCCTTGCTGGACCATCTGTTCGAGATTGCAGTTGGTGGCGCTGATCACCCGCAGGTCGACCTTGCGCTCCTTCACCGAACCGACCCGGCGAATGGTCCGGTCTTCCAGCAGTTTGAGCAGCTTGGCTTGCAACAGCAGGTCCATTTCACCGATTTCATCGAGGAACAGCGTGCCGCCATCGGCCGCTTCCACCAGCCCCATGCGACGGTCCTTGGCATCAGTGAAGGCGCCCTTCTCGTGGCCGAACAGTTCCGATTCCACCAGATTGGACGGGATCGACGCGCAGTTGAACTCAATGAACGGGCCTTTGGCGCGGGGGCCGTCGAAGTGCAAGGCACGGGCCACCAGTTCCTTGCCGGTACCGGTCTCGCCTTCCACCAGGACTGGCGGCAGATCGCTATTAGCCATCCGCCGTTCGGCGTCGAGCAGCTGGGTGATGGTGCCCTTGAGGTACACCATCGGTGCCGACTCGCCAATCAGGGCCTGAACCCCGGACTTCTGGGCCTCGCGCTCCTGGTAAAACGACAGCGTGCGCTCCATGCGGTCGGTGGCCAGGGCTTTGTCCAGCAGCAGCTTGAGCTCGGGCAGGGCCACCGGTTTGGTGACGTAGTGAAAAGCGCCCTCTTTCATCGCCACCACGGCGTCTTCGACGTTGCCGTAGCCGGTCATCATGATCACTTTCAGATCCGGCGCGCTGACGCGCAGCTTCTGGATCAGGTCGTGACCACTCATGCCCGGCAACGAGTTGTCGGTCAGTACCACGTCCGGCGCGAAAGATCCCAACTGCTCCAGTGCATCTTCAGCCGAGTGGCAGACGGTCACCTCGAAGTCCTTGCGCTCCAGGTAAGTCTGAATATTCTCGGCGAGGATTTCATCATCCTCGACCAGCAGAATGCTGTGATCCATATACCCCTCCCGTTGCCACTTTGAAATTGAGACAAACGCGGGTTCCTTCCTGCTCCCGGCTGGTCAGTTCGACCGAGCCGTCAAACCGCTCCATTATTCTTTTGACCAGGGCCAGGCCCACGCCCAATCCACCTTGTTTGGTGGTAAAAAACGGCTTGAAGACCATTTGCTGCTGTTGTTTGGACATGCCCTTGCCGGTATCGGTCAGGATCATGCTCAGGTAGCCGGTCACCGAGGAATCGACCTCGATCGTCAGCACGCCGCCCTTGGGCATGGCTTCGAGTGCATTGGCAAACAGGCTATTGAGTATTTGCGTGAGTAGCACCTGGTGGCTGACGACCGGTGGCACGCTGACAGAAGGGAAGCGCACTTCGACGTCCGAACGCTTGATCAGGGACTCGAAGGCACTCAAGGTGTCTTCGAGGGCCAGCACCAGGTCGACCGTTTCAAAGTCGTCATTCATCGGCCGCAACGACACCAGCAATTCACGGACCCAACGCGACATGCGATCGACCTGACTGATGATGTCGCCAATGTTTTTCTGTGCGGGCTGGCTGGCGATGTCCTGGGCCAGTTCGGCGCTGGAACGGATGTTCGCCAGCGGATTGCGCAAGCTGTGGGCGACCGCCGAGGACATTTCCCCCAGGGCGACAAAGGTTTCGTTGGCGATCAACTGTTTTTGCTGGCTCTGCAACAGCATCGCCGCACGCCGCACGATCCAGAACAGGCCCAGGTAGATCGCCGCCCCGCCAATCAGGGTCGCCAGCCAGATCGCCTTGAAGCCACGCTGGATACGTTCCACCAGGTCCACCGGCTCCTTGTAGATTTCCACCATGGCAATCACTTTGCTTTTGTCGGCGTTGAACATCGGAATGTAGTTCTCGACGAACAGGTATTCCGGTTCGTGCAGCAGGCGCTGCTCGGGACGCTGCTCATCGATCTCGTGGTAGCTGGTGGACACCGGCGATTTCATTTCGAAGGATTCATCCAGCTCATCGTCGTCTTCGATGCGCACGCCGATCAACTCCGGGTTGGTCGACCAGACCACGGTGCGGTCCTGGGCGTACACGGTCGCCAGCAGGATGTCCGGCAGATGCTCCACATGGTCGAGAAACTCACTACGCGCGGCGGCCCGGGATTGCGGGCTGACGTCGGCATAGGCATGGTCCAGGCGCGGGTCGAGCATTTCGCCCATGGTTCTGTTCGGCGTAATCCCGGCATGGCGGATTTCGGCCCCGCCTATGGCCTGGATGAACTGCGCGGTCAGCATCGAATCGCGCTCGATGCTTTCATCGACCACAAAGCGCGTGGAGATGTAACCCAGCCCCAGCGCCACCGCGGCAATGATGAAAAAACTTGCCAGAGAGAACCAGCGCAGCAGGTTGAACTGCGGCCGCCACCCCTTGCGCGTTGCTGCGGGAGCTTGCGGCGCAGGTACTTTTTGTTGTTCTAGTATCTGCATGGCTGTGTCCTTAGTCCTTGAAATCGAGCCTTTCCAGCCGTGTATCAAATCAGTGTAGGTAACATTGATAGCAATTGACTGGCCCAGGTAACTATTTCGACACTATTGCACCGGCGGTACGTCCCGTTGTTCGACGGCGTGATGATGTTCGGGCTCCTCGTTACCGCTGACCAACGGCTCCACCGGCGGATGTTGGCGGTCGGTTTCTGCCTGCAGGAACTCGATGATGGACTGGGCGGACTTCTGGTCCAGCCGAAGGTTGGGCATCGAGATCCTGTTGTAGCGTTCGAACAGTTCCATCGCAATCGGGTCCTTTTCCGCGAGCATGCGATCCGGTTCGCGGATCCAGCGGTTGAGCCACTGCGGATCACGCTGATGGGTCACGCCGATCAGGTCCGGGCCGATGCTGCGCAGGCCGATGCCCTGCCCGTCCAGCGGGCCGAGGCTGTGGCAAGACGCGCAGCGGGTGCGAAACAGCTCTTCGCCATTGCTTGGCGGACGGATTTGCGGTGCATTGACGTAGCTTTCCTCGACACTGGGCTGCTTCCAGTTCTGCAAGGTATTGGCCAGTTGGTCTGCCAGGATCCACGGGTTTTCGAACGGCGAGGCTTTCATCCAGCGCCCCGTTTCCTGGTTGCCGACGATCAGGCTCAGGTTGTGGTCCTTGTTGCGGCCGTTATCGACGCCTTCGATGAACAGCCCCAGTTTCTTGCGCAGATCGGTGACGTCGGCGAACTCCCCGGTGAGGAACTTCCATCCGGGCCCGACCTGGAACCGTTGCGCATAGGCCTTGAGCACCTCGGGGGTATCGCTCAAGGGGTCGATGCTGATGGAGTAGAAGAAGATGTCCTTGCCGACCCGGTCTCCCAGCAGTTTCTGCACCTGGCGCAGGCGCGCGGTTTCCAGGGGGCAGGAGTCGCTGCACGAGGTGAAGATGAAGTTGATCACCACCACCTTGCCTTTGATCATGTCATCGAAAAAACGCATCTGGTGACCGTCCTGGTCGGTCAGCAGGGTGTTGGGGAAATAGTCGCCCCCCCAGGGAGTGTCGGCTTCAACGACGGCGGTTTCGGAAGTGGCTTGTCCAGCAGGCGCGGGCGTCGACAATGGCTGGCTGGCGACCAGCAGCTGGCTGGCCAGCAAACCGGTCACCAACACCAGCACCAGGTGCATGCCCAAAGCTCGTGAGCGTGGTGAATGCAGCTTCGTGTTCATGTCGACACCCTCCTGGTTCATTTCTTGACGGACACTTTCGGACCGTAACCATCGCCGGTACGGAAGGTTGGCAGCGCGGCAGTATTCACGTAGCGCACACCATCCCAGCTCGGCAGCGGCGTCGGCATCAACTGGAATTGCCCCGGATGTTCAATGTCCCAGCGCAGCAGCATCGAGTTGTCCTCGTGCTGGGTGTTGTGACAATGCTCCATGTAGGTCCCGGCGAATTCACGGAAGTTGATCGCCATCTCTACACTGTCCAGGCCATCCTTTTCCGTGCCGATGCGGTACACGTCCTTCCGTGCCCATTTTTCCCATTCCGGTGGTGCCTTGCCGCCGCGACTGAGGATGATCCCTTCCTCGAAGTGCACATGCACCGGGTGGCTCCAGCCACCGCCGCCGAGCTTGATGTTCCACACCTCCAGGGTGCCGAAACCCTTGATGCCGGCATCGGTCGGGCCGCTGGCCAACTGAGTGGCGGTGTTCAGGCGACGTGGGTCCATGTGGAAGCCGAAGCCACCATCGGTCTTGACCGTCCAGGGCGCCTCATCGGTGCCGTCGGAGCGGCCGAAGGTGAAGGTGCGATGGCGGGCCTGGGCCAGCAGCGCCTTGTCGGCCGCGTTGTCGCGATGGATCTTCAGCGGGATCATCACCAGGCCTTCAGCCTTGCCCGGTTTGGCCGGTTCGTACAGCGCTGGGTCCATGGCCAGGTCCTGGCCGGTGTAGGCCTTGACGTTGAGCTGCAGGATCTTGCCCACCGCCGGATCACCCTTGTCCCACTGCGGTCCCTTGCTGGATTGCTTGATCACCGCCAGGTATTTTTCCGAGAGCACGTCCGCCAGCGCTACCGGCTCTTTCGGGCCTTTACCGTCGTCATGCACCAGCAAGTTGACGAGGAAGATCTTGTCGCCTGGCTTGATGCCGTTTTTCGCGAAGTTGACGATGATGTCGAACCGCTCGGCAATGCCCTGGGTGGGCAGGATGGCGTTGTGGTTCTGTTTGTCGCCGTCGGCGTCCAGGTCCATGGTGCCGTCGAAGGGCACGCTGTGTTCCATGATATTACCGTCGTTGGCGATCATGTGGAACGGCACCCGGGCATAGGACACACCGGAGCCTTTGGGGCCCTGGAACTCGCCGCTGGAACCCTTGATTTCACGCACAAGCGCAAATTTGTAGTAGCGCGACACCGAACCGTTGAGGATGCGGAACCGGTAGCTGCGGGCGCGCACGTCCAGGGTCGGTTTCCACTGCCAGTTGACCAGCACCTGGTCACCGAGGAAGCCGTCGGTATTGAACGGGTTGAACCACAACTGGCCGCTCTGATCCCAGGCCTTGTCGGCCACCACCAGGTTGACGTCGTAGTCACGGTTACCCCAAGGCAAGGCGCTGCCGCTGGGGAAACGCAGGTTGACGCCGTCGTTCACCGACTCGTTGCCACGGTCCAGGGCACTGTAGTAGTTCATCATCGCCGCGTTGCCCTTGTAGACGTTCTGCGCGGTGAAATCGAGCATGTGGTCGTGGAACCAGTGGGTACTCATGGTTTCGCGCCAGTCGCCACGGATCTTGATGGTGCCGTGGTCGCAGGTTTTCCGGCCCGGGCTGCCATCGTTGGTCCACAGGGTTTCGCCCGGCGCACAAGGGAACGCCGCACGCGGGTCCTGAGCGTCGGTATTGATGCTGTCATAGCCGGCCAACTGGATCGGCCAGCGATAGTCGTAGTACTGCCCCGGAAAGAAGAACGCGTTGGCATAACCGTCGCTTTCGGCCGGGGAATGGCCGTTGTGTTCGTGGGTGGTGATGGTGTGCAGGCCGAACCCCATGTTCGCTGACGGGTCGATGGGCAAGCCGTTGTAGTGGCGCATCAGCACCGGTTGGCCATACCTGACCATCAGCAGTTTTGGCGGCAAGGTGCCGTCGAAGGTCCACACCGAGTTGTGGTTCTGCACCGGCATCGCCGGATGGAAGCGCGTATCGACGCCCTTGGCGGTGCCCTCCGTTACCGGTACACCGGCGACGTTGTGATACAGGCCGCCGGGGCCGAACTCGCCCACGGCATAGTGGTGCATTTGCCGGTCATCCCGGATACCGCCATTGACCCGTGCGCCGGTCTGCACGGTTTTGTAGGCGGTCTGCGGATAGAACTCGTTCCAGCGCTGATGGGACCAGCCCTTTCCTGGTGGACGACCTTCGGCGGAAGCACCGATATGACGGTTGAGGAAATACTCGATCTGCGCCTGCCACGGATTGCGGTCGACCGCATTGGAAAACTGGCTCGGAAACGGTGTCAGCCCCGGTTGGCGCAGGAAGGTATCGAGCGCCGCGGTCGGCGGTGCGCTGCGCGCCGCGCTGGTAGGGTCCTGTTGCGGCAAGGGGCCAATGGCCGGTGGTGGAAACGGCAGCGGCGCCGAGGGCGTGGTGGGGTCGAGTTTTTCCGGTCCGAACTCCTCGAACAACACCAGTTGCTGGGTAAATGGCTGCGCGCCGAACAACGGGCTGGGCTTGCCATTGGTGGGGTAGTTGAAACTGGTTTGTTGTGCCGGCGGAAGTTTGTTTTCCACCCGGGTGGTATCCCGCGAGCCTTTGTTCCCGTCAGGCAAGTCGAAGGAATCCTGGTTGGCTTCCGGCATGCTCAAAATGGCATTGAGCGCCGCCGGTTCATCCGCGGGTTCGTCGTAATACGCCGAAGGGTCGGAAGGTTCCGGCTGTCGCTCGTCATCGATGGGGCTGGCGCGCAGAGTCGCTGTGCTCAGCGCCATCGTCAGCAAGACGCCCAAAGGCGTTAACAGTCTTAAACGTTTGAAGTTGTGCCGCGCTTTTCTTTCCATCACCAGCCGCCTCGATGTCGTGAAGGGGGTGATGGTGGCTTTGCAAGGACCTCGCCAGTTTTGTAACTGTTTTATACAAAAGTATTAACACTCGACAAAACAATGGCTTATCAACATCAATGTGCCATGAGCCGGGAAATGACTGGGGAGTGACCCCCGCTAACGGGGATAGTTCCTCCCCGTTTTCAGGGGACCAGCTTAAACGACAGACGGACAGTGGTGCCCTCACCTTCACGGCTATCGAGGGTCACTACACCGCCAAAACGCTCCATGATTCGCTTGACCAGCACCAGCCCGACCCCCAGCCCGCTCTGTTTGGTGGTGAAGAATGGGCGGAAGGCCATGACTCGCTGTTCTTCGCTCATGCCTTTGCCGGTATCGCTCACCGTCACGCTGACATCCTGGGCATCGCGCGGCTCGATCCGGATGGTCAGCGTACCACCGCTGTCCATGGCTTCAATCGCGTTGGACAGCAGGCTGTTGAGGATCTGGGTCAGTTGCACGTGCTGGCTCAGGACCATGGGCGTCTGGTCATGCTCGAACACCACGTTGACCCTGGCCTTGGCGATCTGACGCTCGTAAGCCAGCAGGCTGTCATGCAGTGCGGCCACCAGGTTCACCGGTTCCGCCTCGTCATTGAGCGGTCGCAGGGACTGGAGCAACTCCCGTACCCAATTCGACATGCGATCGACCTGACCAATGATGTCGTTGATGTTCCCGTGTGCCGGACCGTCGTCGAACTCTATCGCCAGCTCGGCGCTTGAGCGGATGGTCGCCAACGGATTGCGCAGACTGTGGGCGACCGCCGAGGACATCTCCCCCAGCGCGACGAACGTTTCGTTGGTGATCAATTGGTTCTGCTGCGTCGCCAACTGGATCGCCGCACGCCGCACGATCCAGTACAGGCCCAGGTAAATCAGGCCGCCACTGAGGGCTGTCGCCAGCCAGATCAACACCAGGCCGCGCTCCATGCGGTTGATCAGGTCCTGCGGTTCCTTGTAGATCTCGACCATCGCCGTGACGGTGGTGCCATCGGCGTCGAACAGGGGAATGTAGTTTTCGAGGAAGAGGTACTTGGGTGGCACCACGAACTTCTGTTCCGTGCGGGCTTTGTCCACATCGTGGTAGCTGGCCGACACGGAGGTCTTCGAGTTGAATGCCCGTTCGAGGTCTTCATCGTCATGAATCGTGGTGCCCATCAAGGCCGGGTTGGTCGACCAGATCACCATGCGATCGGGGGCATAGATATTGGCCAGGATCACGTCCGGCAAATTTCCGATATGGTCGAGGAATTCATCACGGGCACTGGCGCGGGCCAGCGGGTCGACGTCACCCAAGTCCTGGTCTTTTCGTGGGTCGAGCAACTCGCCCATGGTCCGCACGTTGGGAATCGATACATGGCGCACTTCGGCCAGGGCAATCGCCTGGACGAATTGTGAGGTCAACAGCGCATCGCGCTGCACGCTTTCGGTAACCACGAACCGCGTGGACACCGTTCCCAGCGCCACTGCCACCGTGCCAATCACCGCCATACTGACCAGCGAAAACCAGCGCAGCAGATCGAACGGCTGCTTGCGTGTTTTCAAGCGAACTTCGCTATCGGTCGCAAGTATTTTGGCAATCGTCGTCATGGGCTTGGTTCCCGGTTTTCCCCCTATAGGTTTATAGCCCACTCATGGCAATTTGCCCGA
>NZ_JAHBDR010000065.1:0-61568 GCF_019956575.1 Pseudomonas sp. A-R-19 | reverse complement strand
GTGTGTCAGTCACCCATCCGGCACCTGATACACCGTCTTCGCGAGCAAGCCCGCTCCCACACTGACCGAGTCAGGCACTGACAGCCATGGCATGCCTCCGATGATGCACCTCAAGCTGATCCTTGATCACCCGCAGCACCTTGGCCTCTTGCTCATGGATGAAGAAGTGGCCGCCAGCCAGCATGTCCACCGAGAAACTGCCGTGGCTTTCCTGGCTCCAGCCGATCAGCTGCTCGGTGGTGGCGCGGTCGGCCTTGCCGCCGAGCACGTGCACCGGGCATTTGAGCAACGGGCGCTGGATCGGTTCGAAACGCCCGCACAACAGGAAGTCCGCGCGCAGGACCGGCAGGGTCAGGCTCATCAACTCTTCATTGGCGAGGATCTCTTCGCTGGTGCCGTTGAGGGTGCGCAGTTGTTCGATCAGTTCGGCGTCGGTCTTGGGCTGGGCAAAGCCGCGGTCGTAGTCGGCGCGCAGGGTTGGCGCGGCGGTACCCGAGGCGAACAGCGCCACCGGTTCCGGGCAACCCAGCGCGCGAAATGCGTGGGCCATCTCACAGGCCAGCAACGCGCCCATGCTGTGGCCGAACAGCGCGTATGGTGTCTTGAGCGTGGCTTTCTGTTCATGGGCCAGTTGCAGCGCCAGGCGGCGCATGTCGGTGTGCAAGGGCTCGCCGTAGCGCGCGCCACGGCCCGGCAGCTCCACCGGTTGCAGCGTGAGCCACTGCGGCAGCTTGCGCCGCCAACGGCTATAGACCATGGCACTCGCGCCCGAATAGGGCAGGCACAGCAATGTCAGCTGGGGCACCGGGCTTTCCTCGAAAGTTGTCTGTAAAGAGAACGGATGAGGTGCGCCGAGAATTAGTCGTACAGAGATCCCTTGTAGGAGCGAGCCTGCTCGCGATGGTCGTTAACGATTACGCGTGCTTACCGGCTAAACGCAGTGCTCTTTAGTCCATCGCGAGCAGGCTCGCTCCTACAGGGGGCTGTTTCCAGCATTGGATCTTCATTTCAAATGACGATAGCTCGGAATCGCGGAACCGAGCACCACCGCTCCCGCCGCAATCGCCAGCCAGAACCCGCTGCGCGCACCGAAGCCGTCCACCAGCCAGCCGGAGCCGGCGGCACCGATCGCCACGCCGATGCTCAGGCCGGTGACCAGCCAGGTCAGGCCTTCGGTGAGTTTTGCCGGCGGCACGATCTGCTCCACCAGGGCCATGGCGACGATCAGCGTTGGTGCAAAAAACAGCCCCGCGACAAACACCGCCAGGGACAAGCCGAAAATGTTCGACGCCAGCAATAACGGCAAGGTCGTCACAGCCGTTGCCACCCCGCCATACAAGAACAGCCGCGCCAGCGGCACTTTCGAGCGCAGTGCGCCGAACGCCAGCCCGGCCAGGCACGAGCCGATGGCGTAGACCGACAGCACAATGCTCGCCGCCGCCGGCTGGCCCTGATGCTGGGCGAAGGCGACGCTGACCACGTCCACCACGCCGACGATGGTGCCCATGGCCACCATCAACAGCATCAGCAATTGAATGTCGCGGGAACGAATGATCGAGCCTTGCTGATGTTCCTCATGGGGATGCACCGGCGGCTCCGTACTGCGCTGCAAGACGAACGCAGTGACGCCGATGGCCAGTGCCAGCAAGGCCGCCAACGGCCCGGCCTCGGGGAATGCCACCACGCACAGGCCCACTGACAGCGGCGGCCCGACGATGAAGCAGACTTCATCCAGTACCGATTCCAGGGCGTAGGCGGTTTGCAGCTCAGGGCGGCCGCGATACACCTCGGTCCAGCGCGCCCGCACCATCGCCGACATGCTCGGCATGCAACCGGCCAGCGCGGCGAAGAAAAACAGCGTCCAGTGCGGCGCCTGCAATCGCGTGCACAGCAACAGCAGCAACAGCGCCCCGCCGCCAAGCAACGCCGCCGCCGGCAAGATCCGCCCCTGGCCATATCGATCCACCAATCGGGAAACCTGCGGCGCACAAAACGCCGTGGCCAGGGCGAACGTCGCCGCCACTGCACCCGCCAGACCGTAGCCACCCTGCAACTGCGAAAGCATGGTGATCAGGCCGATACCGGTCATGGAAATCGGCATGCGCGCGATCATTCCGGCCAGTACGAAGGCGCCGCTGCCAGGGGCTTTGAACAACTCGCGATAGGGGTTTGCCATGGGTCTGGTCTCATCAGGGGACTGCACGTTGCCATAACGGCTGATTGCCGGGGAAGCGTGGAATTGTTGGTTGAATGTGAAGGCCCCTTCGCGAGCAAGCCCGCTCCCACACTGGCCGGCGTACACCGCTCAATCGTGGGAGCGGGCTTGCTCGCGAAGAGGCCAGCAAAACCACCACAACCACCCCGCCAAATGAACTCTCGGCCGCCCCGACCAGTCAGCTATTTACGCCCCAGGTTCCCGGAGTTTCACGACAATGGCTGATCACCCCGAACGCCAAAGCCCCATCGACGCCCACGGCATCATCGGTGACATGCGCAGCGCGGCGCTGGTCAACGACAAGGGCAGCGTGGATTTTTTCTGCTGGCCGGAATTCGACAGCCCGACGATTTTCTGTTCGCTGCTGGACACCCCCGAAGCGGGTATTTTCCAGTTGTCGCCGGATTTGCCCGACGCCCGTCGCGAACAGATCTACCTGCCCGACACCAATGTGCTGCAAACCCGCTGGCTCAGTGACCGGGCGGTGGTCGAAGTCACCGACCTGCTGCCCGTCGGCGACACCGAGGACGACCTGCCGCTGCTGATGCGGTGGATCCGCGTGGTCAGCGGCCGCGCCACTTTCCACATGCGTTGCGCTGTACGCCATGACTACGCCCGCGCCAATACTCGCGCACGCATGGACAAGCAGGACGTGATCTTCGACGCTGCCGATCAACCGTCGCTGCGGCTCTCATCGGATCAGACCCTGCGCATCGACGCCAACGCGGCCGTAGCCGAATTCACCCTCGAACAAGACCAGACGAGCGAATTCCTCCTCGGCGCCCTCGACGATCCGCGCTTCAAGGACGGCGCCGCACAGCTGTGCCTGGAGCGCACCCTGAAGTTCTGGCGCGACTGGATCGGCCAGTCCAACTACCGCGGCCGCTGGCGCGAGATGGTCAACCGCTCGGCCCTGGCAATGAAGCTGCTGACCTCGCGCAAACACGGCGCCATTCTCGCTGCCGCGACCTTCGGCCTGCCGGAAAGCCCCGGCGGCGAGCGCAACTGGGACTACCGCTTCACCTGGATCCGCGACGCCTCGTTCACCGTCTATGCGTTCATGCGCCTGGGTTTCGTCGAAGAGGCCAACGCCTACATGCGCTGGTTGCGCGGACGGGTCAGCGACTGTCAGGGCAAGCCGATGAAGCTCAACATTCTCTACGCCATCGACGGTCGCCAGGAGTTGCCGGAGATAGAGCTGGCGCATCTGTCCGGTCATGGTGGCGCACAACCGGTGCGCATCGGCAATCAGGCCTATGAACAGGTCCAGCTCGACATCTTTGGCGAGCTGATGGACGCGATTTACCTGGTCAACAAATACGGCGAAGCCATCTCCCATGAAGGCTGGAAACACACCGTGGAGGTGGTCGATCAGGTCTGCGAAACCTGGGAGCAAAAGGATGTCGGCATCTGGGAGATGCGCGGCGAGCAGTACCATTTCCTGCATTCACGGCTGATGTGCTGGGTCGCCCTGGACCGCGCCATCCGCCTCGCGTCAAAACGCTCACTGCCCGCCCCGTTCGCCCGCTGGGATCAGACGCGCCAGGCGATCCATGCCGACATCTGGGAGAACTTCTGGAATGAAGAGCGTGGGCATTTCGTCCAGCACATCGGCGGCAGCGGCCTGGACGGTTCGATGCTGCTGATGCCGCTGGTGCGCTTCGTCAGCGCCCGCGACCCGCGTTGGCTGGCGACCCTGCAAGCCATCGAAAAGAGCCTGGTGCGCGACGGCATGATCTACCGCTACCGCAACGACGACAGCCAGATCGACGGCCTGCCCGGCAGCGAAGGCGCCTTCGCCGCGTGCTCGTTCTGGTACGTCGAATGCCTGGCCCGCGCCGGCCAGTTGGACAAGGCCCATCTGGAGTTCGAACAGTTGCTCAGGTACGCCAACCCGCTGGGGCTGTACGCCGAAGAGTTCGACAGCCATGGGCGGCATATGGGCAACACGCCGCAGGCATTGACGCATCTGGCGTTGATCAGTGCGGCTTGCTTTCTGGATCGGAGGTTGAGTGGGGAGAAGGTTGTCTGGCAGCCTTGAACTCCAACTTCCAACACTACCCATACCTGTGGCGAGGGGGCTTGCCCCCGTTGGGCTGCGCAGCGGCCCCAAAACGGCCTATCGAGTCTCTCGCAAAGACAGTGTTGCCTGACTTTACGACTGCTGCGCAGCCGAACGGGGGCAAGCCCCCTCGCCACAGGTCTTGTGCAATCCGAGCCCTACGCTTCTTAAACAAAACCGCTTGCAACACCCCGAAAATAGCCTGTTGCCAGCCGCTACATCCCCACCTAACATCTTTGCACAACGGGTACAGCGGAGCTGTCCAGACCCCCCCGAATTCAAGGAACCTGAATGACCCAACACATCCAACGCAGCATCGACTCCCCGCTCCGAACCGGTTTGAACCGCGAAGAACTCTGGGAGGCCGGTGACAAGGGCCTGATCAAATGCTGGGAAGTCGGCCGCCAGCGCGCCGCCCGCTTCCCCGACCTCGCCCGACAGTGCCTCGCCGGCGAGTTGCCGGTACTGGGCTGGAAAGGTGGCGTCAGCCGCAGCCTGAAGAAACTCGAAAAATACGGCTCCCTCAAGTACCTCGCGCAGTGGCAAGGGTTGCGTGGGGAAGACCTGGACGTGGACCTGGCGGGGCAATTGCATCGGATTCAGGCAAAGAGCTTGAACAATGCGCCAGGCTTGTAAGAGTGTCCAGACAACCGGGGGGATGTGATGATTGAGCAACCGCTAAAGACCGTCCGCACGGCACAACTCGACATTGCCTACGAAGAACACGGCCCCGCCACCGGCGACCCGGTCATTCTGCTCCATGGTTTTCCCTATTCGCCACGCGCCTACGACGAAATCGCCCCCGCTCTCGCCGCTACCGGTTACCGCGTGATCGTCCCGTATCTGCGGGGTTACGGTCCGACGCGCTTCATCAGCACCGATACACTGCGCTCCGGCCAGCAAGCCGCCCTTGCCCAGGATTTGCTTGACCTGATGGATGCCCTTGCCATCAAACAGGCGTCCCTGTGTGGCTACGATTGGGGTGGGCGAGCGGCGTGCATTGTGGCGGCGCTGTGGCCGGAACGGGTGCGCTGCCTGGTGACGGGCGACGGCTATAACCTTCAGGACATCCCCCATTCGATACAGCCATTGGCTCCGGAGACCGAGCATCGCTATTGGTATCAGTACTATTTCCACACGCCTCGTGGCGTCGCGGGCCTGACTGAAAATCGCCGGGGCTTGTGCAAATTGCTCTGGAATCTCTGGTCACCGACCTGGGCCGAAAATGCGACACGCTATCCGTTGAGCGCCCCGGCCTTCGATAACCCGGATTTCGTTGACGTGGTGATTCACTCCTACCGCCACCGCTTTATGTACGCCCCTGGCGACCCGGCGCTGGAATGGATAGAGCAGGCCCTGAGCAAACAACCGGGCATCAGCGTACCAACGATTTCACTGTGCGGTGCCGATGACGGTGTTGGGCCTGCGCAAGACATCGACGAAGATATCGGGCATTTCACCGGTACCTATGAACGTCGGATTTTGGCAGGCGTTGGCCACAACATTCCCGAAGAAGCGCCAGAAGCAACACTCAAGGCGTTACTGGATCTACTGCGGCACTAACCGAAAACCGCTCCCGATAAGCCTGCGGCGTCACGCCCATGGCCCGCAGGAAGCTGCGGCGCAGGGTTTCTTCGCTGCCGAAGCCGCATTGCACCGCCACCCGTTTGATCGGTACGCCGGTATCGCTGAGCAGGCGCCGTGCGGTTTCGACGCGGATCAGTTCGATGGCCCGGGCCGGGGTCTGGCCGGTGTCGGCGCGGTAGTGGCGCACGAAGCTGCGTTCGCTCATGCCGGCCTGCAGGGCCAGGGTCGGGATGCCCAGGTCCTGGGTGAGGTTTTCGCTGATCCAGGCGTGAAGTTCGTCGAAACGGTTGCCTTCCTGTTGCAGGGACAGGGTCACGCTGAATTGCGACTGGCCACCCGGGCGCTTGAGAAACACCACCAGTTGCCGGGCAACTTCCAGGGCCATGTTGCGCCCCAGGTCCTGTTCGACCATGGCCAGCGCCAGGTCGATGCCGGCGGTCACTCCGGCCGAGGTCCAGATCGGGCCGTCATTGATGAAGATCGGGTTGGGCTCGACCTGTAAACGCGGATGCTGCTGCGCCAGTTGCTCGCAGCGGGTCCAGTGGGTGACCACGCGCCGGCCATCGAGCCAGCCGCTGGCTGCCAGCAGGAACGCACCGGTGCACACCGAGGAAACCCGTCGGCAGCCACGGGCATGCTCGCGCACCCAGGCGACCAACGGCGCATCTTGCGTCGCTGCGTAGACACCCCAGCCACCGGCGATGATCAGGGTATCGGTGCCATCATCCGGCAACGGTTCGGCCAACAGCGCCAACCCCGCCGAGGACATCACCGCCCCGCCGCCGCTGGCAATCACTGTCGGCGCATAGGGCGGCGGCAGACCTTGCTGACGGGCAATGTCGTTGGCCGAGGCGAACACCTGCAGCGGCCCGGTGACGTCGAGCAATTGCACGTTGGCGAAAGCGAGTACATGGATGGTTTTCGACATTTGGCGTAATTCGTGGGGATATTGGCGTATACGCCAAATCCTACGAGCCTACAGTGAAGCCGTCCACCCACTTCACGAGAAAAACACCATGACGTTGCAGATCGGTTTTCTGTTGTTTCCTCAGGTTCAGCAACTGGACCTGACCGGCCCGTATGACGTGCTGGCCTCGCTGCCGGATGTAAAAGTGCATCTGATCTGGAAAGACTTGATGCCGGTCACCGCCAGCACCGGCTTGTTGCTGAAACCGACCATCACCTTCGACGATTGCCCGGCGCTGGACGTGATCTGCGTGCCTGGTGGTGGGGGCGTCGGGCCGTTGATGGAAGATGAACAGACCCTGGACTTCCTCAAGACCCAGGCTGCCAACGCCCGGTACATCACGTCGGTATGCACCGGTTCGCTGGTGCTGGGCGCGGCGGGATTGCTCAAGGGTAAACGCGCCACCACTCACTGGGCGTATCACGAACTGCTCAAGCCGCTGGGCGCAATCGCGGTGAAAGATCGGGTGGTTCGCGACGGCAATCTGCTGACCGGTGGCGGAATTACTGCCGGAATCGACTTCGCCCTGACCCTGGCCGCCGAGTTGTTCGACCAGGCCACCGCCGAGCTGGTGCAACTGCAACTGGAGTACGCCCCTGCCCCGCCATTTAGCGCCGGCAGCCCCGAGACGGCTCCGGCCAGTGTGCTGGTAGAGGCTCGCCAGCGGGCTGCCAGTTCATTGAAGCTGCGGGCGGAAATCACCGAGCGGGCGGCGGCGAAACTCGACCAACAGTGAAATAACGGCGGCAGGAATCTGGTTCCTACCGCCGCGGTTTTCCTGCGCCCACAAAAAAACCCGCCGAAGCGGGTTTTTCCAAGACCATGACGACTCCTTGTCGCAGCGTTCCTTGCATATGGTCGATCATCCGTGATCCTGAGCACATCCTGTGCTTCAGTGGGTAAGCTCAGAATACGCATAGGATCCAAATTGTAACAGGCGATATCGCTACCATCGCGTGTAAGACATTCGCTATAAGCAACCTTCCGAAAACCCTTAGACGCCTCAGGCTTCGAGCCTTGAAGCCGCGAGTTTTGCGACCTCCAGCTGACCTTGCGCCGCCAGGCTGTCGCCGTCTTCGAGAAACCAGGCCGCCGACAGCCCGGCAAATGCCAGCACCCATTGCAGCAAACGTCGCGGATCAAGGTCGGCGGCCTGCGCCACGACGGCGAGCTGCCGATCAAAACGCCGGGGATCGGTCGCCGTGGGCAGGTCGGGATTGCAGATCAGGTTGGCGTAATCGAAGCCGCGCTCGCCGCTCACCCGCTTGGGGTCGATGGCCAGCCAGCCGCGTGCGCCGAAATCGAGGACATTGTCGTGATGCATATCGCCGTGCAGCACCACCTCGTCCTGTGGGGTGGCCAGCAGGGCCTCGGCGCTCGCCAGACTGAGGGAAAACGCACCGCCCTGTTGTACGGCCGCCACTCGCAACGAGGCAAACCAGCGCGTCAGAGGCACCAGCGGTGGTAGCGGAGTGCCACGTGGGGCATGCAGCCGTGCCAGCGCCGCACACAGGATGCGGCTGGCGTCATCGTCCTGACCGCTGAGGGCCATGTGCATCAGTGATCGCCGACCCATGGCGCGCTCCATCAGCAGCCCGTCGCCGTGATGGGCATAGACCCGGGCGGCACCGTCGCCATCCCACCAGATCATCAGCAGGTTGCCGAACTTCTCCTCGGCATCTACGGCGATTTTCAACATGGCCGGCACATCGCCTTGGCGTACCGGTAGCAAACGACTGCCAGGCGTGATGATCGGCTCACCGTCCGACACCAGCGCCCAGCGTTTCAACCATGAATCGAACAGGTCGACTTCAGCCACTCTGTTGCTCGTGGGCTTTGGCATTGTCGATCAAGAACTGCTCGATATTGTTCATTTGCTCCTCCCAGCCACGACTGTCCATGCGAAACGCTTTTTCGCGACGGGCCTGGGGAACGTGATCGAAACCGGATTCGGAGACCTTGAGCAGCGTGCCGTTGTCCATGTCTTCGAGCTCGAATTTCACCAGGGTGGTGGGTTCCTGGGAGTAATCGACTTCCGGGTTCACGGCATAAGGGTGCCAGCGAAACGAAAACAGCCGTTCCGGCTCGACCCGCTCTACCAGTACGTTCCAGCGCAAATGCTCATAACCGGGATAGGTAATCTGCCCCTGGGTCCACTCGCCTGCGACAAAACGCTTGCCCTCCAGCGCCACGCCAAACCACTGTCCGAACATTTCGGCATTGGCCAGCACACGCCAGACCTGTGAACGCTTGGCCTTGAGCAGGACTTTCCTTTCTATGCGATCAGATGCTGGGTTCATAAGTCACCTCCTGTACTTGAACAGTAGGTCAGTAAGACCACACGACCAACCCTAAAGTTGTACCAATCGGGATGTGCAATCAACCATGCCTGAGATATTCGGTTGCATTTACGCGGATAAGTTCTGGGGCAACCGTAAAGTCAGAAGGTCGAAACTGCTAACGTTGTCCCTCGCAACAGCCTCGAAAAGGATAGCGACATGAACGAAAAACTGCGCGGCAGTTGCCTGTGCAAGGCCATCGAATATGAAGTCGACAGCCTGGACATGCCCATCAGCCACTGCCATTGCCAAACCTGCCGCAAGGCACACGCGGCGGCTTTTGCATCGACCGCCGGGGTCATGCGCGAGCACTTTCGCTGGATCAAGGGCCAGGATCGCCTGAGCCGCTACGAATCGTCGCCGGGCAAGTTTCGGTATTTCTGCCCGGACTGCGGCTCGCACTTGATGGCGGAGCGATTGGCCCAGCCTCACGTGATTGTCCGGGTGGCGACACTGGATGATGACCCGAAAATGACGCCACAGGCGCATATCTGGACATCCCATGAGCAGCCTTGGCTTGAACATGAATCGGTAAAAAAGTACCCGCAATGGCAGACGTAGCTGGCTGAACGCCCCACAGCGCTACACTGCATCCCAAACCTGCATTCCAAACATTCCCCTGTCACAGCGAGTTACTGCCATGCACGCACGTTTTTTCCTGGCGCTGACGCCTTTGTTGTTCACCTCCCTGGCCCATGCTGCCGTGAACTGCGACAACGCCACCGACCAGGCCACGATGAACCAGTGCGCGGCGCAGCAGAATGCGGCCGCCGATAAGGAGTTGAATACGCTTTACCAGCAGATCACCTCGCGCCTGAAGGGCAATCCCGACGGCAAGAATTTGCTGGTGGGTGCGCAGCGGTCGTGGGTTGCGTTTCGCGATGCCGAGTGCAAGTTCTCGGCGTCCGGGGTGGAAGGCGGGAGTGTGTATCCGCTGATCTACAGCAATTGTGTGACGGAATTGACCAAGGCGCGGGTGGAGACGTTCAAGACTTACCTGAAGTGTCAGGAGGGGGATTTGGGGTGTCCGGTGCCGGGGGTTTGATTTTGCAGTGTTCTTGAGGGTCTCTTCGCGGGCAAGCCCGCTCCCACATGGACCGGTGTGAATGCAAATATGCCTTCCAACCCGGTCAACTGTGGGAGCGGGCTTGCCCGCGAAGGCGTCAGTCCAGACGCCGCAATTTACCGGACAAAAATCTGCGCCGTGGTAATCGCCATGTCCCCACCCGGCAACTTGATGCTGCCCGTCTGCTTCAGGCTGTCGGCATCGAAGATCGCCACGTCGTTGAACGTCCCCGCCAGGTAGATCTTGCTGCCGTCCTTGTTGAAGGAAATGCAGTAGTACGAGTGATCAAGCGTGGCGGACTGGAGCATTTTCTTCTGCTTGATGTCGTACTTGGCCAGGCGGTTGAGCACGCCAAACATCAGGTTCGGGTCCTTGGGCGAGCGCATGCCGCTGAAGTAGATCTCCGTCAAAGGGCCGAAATCGGTGGTTTCGGTCTTGCCGGTCTTCAGGTCGACACTGAACAGGCCGTACAGGTATTCGGCGGTGGCCGGGTCCTGTTTCTTGTCCTTGAACTTCGCTGCGGTGTAGAGCAGCGAGAAGTCATGCCGATAAGTCTGCTGATTCCACACATAAAGCACGTCAGGCGCACTGTAGTTCGGGCGTTTCCAGTGACGGCTGGGGATCAGCACGTCGAATTTGCCGGTTTTCACATTGACCTTGTAGACGTCCGCCCCCGCCACATACAAGGTGCCGTCGTCGCCACTCTGCATGATGGTCAGCTGCCGAGGTGCCGGAAAACTGCGCACAGGCTTGGCATCCATTCCGGCGTCGGTGGCGTACACATCCAGTCGAGGCTGCTGCACTTCATAACGATCGTTCATCATCAGCGTCGGATTGGCGATGGTGAACAGTTCCTTGCCGTCGTGGCTGAGGGTGAAGGCGAACATCGACTTCGCTTTCTCCCCCGGCTTCTGGGTGATGCTGGCGTGGAACACCTGTTTGCAGCTGTCCAGTTCGACGCCATAGACATCCGCATAGTGGTTGTTCAGCACGTAGGCGGTCTTGCGGTCCGGCGACAGCTGCACAGTGCCGGGGCCAAAGGCATCGGGCATCTTGCAGGTCTTGAACAAGGAGTCGGTGGCCAGGTCGATCACGTGCAGGTTGTTTGGGTAATTGGTGGTCAACATGTATTCGTGACCGTCTTGCAGTGCGCTGTTTTCATCGGCCAGGACACTGACCGAACAACTGCTCAGGACGGCGAAAGCGGCCAGGCCGCAGGCTTTGATGCTGTGCATGCTGGAATCCTTCTTATTATCTGATCACTTGTCTTTGGGGAAGACAGTGCCGAGGTTGCGCCAGTTATCGTTGGACGCCTGGGCATCCTTGTTCCAGTCCGGGTAGGTGCTCATCATGTCGGGCACCTGGGCCGGCCACCAGCACGGGTCGGAGCAACCGTAGAGGTCGGCCTCCATCGGCTGGCACAGCGACGACACACCGCCGAACGCATCGATTTCCCAGCCCGGGTCGGTGGTCGAGGCACAGCCCGCCACGGAGCTCATGGCCACCACTTCTTCAATGCGGTTTTCGTCCGCGGCCTGATCCAGCTTCAACGCTTTGTTATTGATTGCCTTGAGATGTTTCATATCAGTGAGCCTTGCGCGGAGTGATGTAACTGCTGATGAACGCAGGGTTGTTGGCCATGATCCGGGTGTAGACCTCAATGCCGAAGTCGACCCAGTCACGCATCAGTTCGCAGTAGTGATAGGTCGGATGAGTCGGGTCGCCATAGCGGGAGTAGCTCTCGTGGTAGCAGCCGCCGGAACACAGGTTGCGGATCTGGCAGTCTTCGCAGCCGGTGTTGGTGCGGTCCAGGCGCTGGGACAGGAAGTCGTTCAACTCCACCTGTTTCACACCGCTGTGGACGTTGCCGAAGGTCGGCAGGCTCGAACCGGTAAAGCGGTGGCACAGGTTCAGCTCGCCCTTGTGATCGACCGCCAGCATCTTCAGGCCCGCGCCGCATGGCAGGGCTTTCTTGTGGCCTTCGTGGATGTCGGTGATGAGCTGGTGCAGGTTGGAGAAACCGATGTTGCGGTGCTCCAGCGCCGCTTCCAGATAACGCCGACCGAGGCGTTTCATGCTGGCGAAGACTTCGATCAGCTCGTCGCTGGTGAGGTTGAAGCTGCTGATGTCGCCCGACGTCACCGGGGCAAAGCCGACTTCGGCGAAACCCAGTTCGTTGAACAGGTGATCCCAGATGGTTTCGACGTCAGTGACGCCAGTGGTCAACGTTACCCGCGCGCCCACCGGACGGCTGTTGTAGCGCGACAGCAGCATCTCGGCCTTGCGTCGCACCACGTCATAAGTGCCCTGCCCGCCCACGGTAATGCGGTTGCGGTCGTGCACGGTTTTCGGGCCATCGATGCTCACGGACAAACCGAAGCGGTGAGCGTTGAGGTAGTCCACGGTTTCTTCGGTGAGCAGCGTGGCGTTGGTGGTCATCACGAACTCGACGAACTTGCCGGCCTCGCGAAAACGCTTCTCACAGTAGTCGACCATGTACTCGATCAGCTTGCGGTTGCTCAGCGGTTCGCCGCCGAAGAACACCACGGTGAAACGCTCTTCGTCCGGGGATTCGCGCAGCAGCATTTCCACCGAGGCAATCGCCGTTTCGACGTCCATTTTCTTGCCGGCCGACGGCTTGTCGAGGTCTTCCTTGTAGCAATAGGTGCAACTCAGGTTGCAGCCAGTGTTGACGTTGAGCACCACGGTATTGATTGCCGTGCGCTCGACCCGCTTGGTGGCGATGTCCGGGGTCAGCGGCGAACCGTCGCTGACCAGTTCCAGGGCCATCAGCTCGCGCAGGGTTTCGGTGATTTCCTCGCCATTGAAACGCGCGGCCAGGCGCTGGATCAGGTCGTCCGAGGAGCAGCCGGGGCCGCGCAGGGTATCGATGATGGTGCCCGTCAGTTCATCGCTGGCGAACAGCGAACTGCTGGGGATGTGAAACAGCATGCGGTCGGCATCGACCTGCACTTCGTGCAGGTTACGTTCGACCAGATTCAAGATAGCGCCCATTGCAAACCTCCTGTGCAAGCCCTGCTTTGAGGGCCTGCGGTCATTCCGAAAAGTGTCTGAAGCCTTGGGTTTCAGCGAGCATCACGGAATGGGTGGGTTGTTCCAGCGTTGCACGGTCACGATCATGTGGCCTTCGCCGGTCAGGGATTTCCCTGCGTCGTCGACGGCGGCGATCACCTTGAGATTGCCGGCATTGTTGGTGGACATCTTGCGCGCCGGGTTCGGCCCGGCATCGCCCGGGGTGAACACGCCGGCGTCGGCCTGCATGGTGCCGGCGAACTTGACGTCTTCGTCTTCCTTGGCACGGTCGTCGAAGGCCTCGACTTTCCATTGCGCCGGGAACACGCCGATGCGGTACGGCTTGCCATCGACGCCCTTGCCCCAGGCCTCGGCATCAAAACGCCCCTGGACTTTCGGTGTCGAACCGCCGCCTTCGCCGATCCGCGCCACGGAGAATTCAGGCACGACTTTGACCGCATCGATTTTGCTGTAGACCGACAGGCTCGGGCCTTTCAACGCACCAACGGAGACTGCACGTACACCCGGCTGGGCATTGGCGGCAGCCTTGAGCTTGACCTTGATCCGCTCAGGGCTCTGCTCGACGACTTCGACCACTTCCACGCCTTTGCCGAAGTTCGGCTTGCCGGTCAGGCCACTGCCGACCAATGTCACTTCAGTTTCACTGCCAGCCTTCAGGTAACCCGGCTGCACCGCCAGCAAACGCTGGGAACCCTGCTTGGCAGCAACAAAGTCCAGACCGCGTTCATCGTGTTCGGCCTCGAACATCCGGCCCTGCATGGCATTGCCCTGGGCGGCGAACACCTGGCGCATGGTCACGCCATCGATAGTCACGTTGCCGCGCCATTCGTAGCCGGTGTAGAGAATCGCACTGCCCTCGCCATTGAACGGGCTGCCGTCGGCGTACTGTCCTTTGACGCTGACCTTGAAGGTGTCGCTGCCATCGGCACTCACGCTCATGACACCCGCCAGTTCACCCTTGCCCGGCAAGTGGCCGCTGAAACTCCAGTCGCCCACCAGCGCATCGGCTTTGGGCGCCACGCTCTGCCATTTTTTCCAGGCGGGGTTATCCAGCGGATAACGCTTGGCCAGCAGCGGCACCATGTCTTTGCGGGCAAGGTCGAACCAGTCGCGGTCCCGGGCCAGCGCCTGGTATTCCAGCGACGGCCACTGACCGAGGTGGAAGTTCACCAGGCGTTCCCACTCCTGCGCCGGACGCCGTTGCAGGGCGACCCGCGCACCGGAGTGGCAGCGGCCGCACATCTGGCGGGTTGGGTCGTCGAAGTGCTCGACGGTATTGAGCCGGCGCTCCAGCGCATAACGCACGCCATCGGTTTCGCTCGGCGCCAGGCCCTGGGTGTCGGCCAGGTATTTGACCAGCGTGCGACGGTCGTCATCACTGATCTGCAAACCGTGCATGGTCTGCATCCGGGCGATGCTCATCAACCAGCCTTCCGGCGTTTTGCGCTGGTGGCTGATGCGGCTGAGGGCGTTATCGGCTTCGGGGGTGTGACAGCCCTGACAGGTTTCCTTGAGGATGGTCTGGGCGTCTCGGGCTGCCAGGCTATGAGGCGAATGCAGCGCTACACAAGCGGCTACGGCCAGCAGGCTGGCGCTCATGCCTGATCGGAGTTTTCTCTTCATCAACGTCGAACCTCGCACGGTGCGTTCTTATTGTTGTGGCTTATCGTTTTTATGGTTTCTGCCGCCTGCGGAGAACCGCTGACGGAGGCAAGAGAAACGTCTGCGATGAGCAATACACGGAGCGTGCCAGCTTACGAATACCTCAATGAATCAATGATTTGCCGGAATCGGCGGGTGTTTTTCCAGTGATGCCATCGCGGCAACACGTTCAATTTCGCGACAACTGTTGCACTCTGAGACGAGCATAGGTGAGCCACGCCAATGGGTGATGACCAATGATCGTTTTGCGCCCTGTAGGAGCTGGCTTGCCAGCGATGGTCGTTAACGAAAACGCGTGATGACTGGATAAACGCGGCGCATTCGAGTCCATCGCTGGCAAGCCAGCTCCTACAGGGGCGCAACGAGTGTGTCAGCGGCGTCTCAGTTTGCGACAGTCCTGCGCTCGTTCATGAGCCGCTTTTTCCGCCCAAGCCTGCTAACACGGCGCTTTGGGCAAACTGGCACAACCGTTGCGAAAGACCTCGCCACACGAACAAGACGAGGTTTCAACATGTCGCTCCCAAACCTGCTTCCCGCCACTTCGGCGTTCATCCAGCGCGCCCCGCGCATGCTCATCGGCGGCGACTGGGTCGAGGCCGCCGATGGCCAGACCATGCCCTTGCACAACCCGGCCACCGGTGAGGTGTTGTGCGTGGTGCCACGGGCCACGCCGGAGGATGTCGACCGCGCGGTACTCGCCGCTCGCCAGGCGTTCGACAATTCGGCCTGGACCCGCACCCGTCCCCGGGAGCGGCAGAACCTGTTGTGGAAACTCGCCGACCTGATGCAGCGCGACGCCGAACTGCTGGCGCAACTGGAATGCCTGAACAACGGGAAAAGCGCGGCCGTGGCCCAGGTGATGGACGTGCAACTATCCATCGACTTCCTGCGCTACATGGCCGGCTGGGCGACCAAGATCGAAGGCTCCACGGTTGACGTGTCGGCACCGCTGATGCCCAACGACCAGTTCCACAGTTTCATCCGTCGTGAAGCGGTGGGCGTAGTCGGTGCCATCGTCGCCTGGAACTTCCCGCTGCTGCTGGCCTGCTGGAAACTCGGCCCGGCCCTGGCCACCGGCTGCACCGTGGTGCTCAAGCCCGCCGACGAGACCCCGCTGACCGCACTGAAACTCGCCGAGCTGGTGCTGGAAGCCGGGTATCCCGAAGGCGTGTTCAACGTGGTCACCGGCACCGGCATCACCGCCGGTTCAGCCCTGACCCACAACCCGCTGGTGGACAAGCTGACCTTCACCGGCTCCACCGCCGTGGGCAAGCAGATCGGCAAGATCGCCATGGACTCCATGACCCGGGTCACCCTGGAACTGGGCGGCAAGTCACCGACCATCGTCATGGCCGACGCCGACCTGAAAACCGCCGCGGCCGGGGCCGCCAGCGCGATTTTCTTCAATCAGGGCCAGGTCTGCTGCGCAGGTTCCAGGCTGTATGTGCAGCGCAAGCATTTCGACAATGTGGTGGCGGACATCAGCGACATCGCCAACGCCATGAAACTCGGCAACGGCCTGGACCCGAGTGTCGACATGGGCCCGCTGATCTCGGCGCGGCAGCAGGAGCGCGTCTACGGCTACATCGAAAAGGGTCGGGAAAGCGGTGCGACCATTGCCTGCGGTGGCGAGCAGTTTGGCCCGGGCTTCTTCGTCAAGCCGACGGTGATTGTCGACGTCGATCAGAAGCACTCGCTGGTGCAGGAAGAAATCTTCGGCCCGGTGCTGGTGGCCATCCCGTTCGATGACGAGGCCGATGCACTGCGCATGGCCAACGATAGCCCCTACGGGTTGGGGGCGAGCATCTGGTCCAATGACCTGGCGGCGGTACACCGGATGATTCCGCGCATCAAGTCAGGCTCGGTGTGGGTCAACTGCCACAGCGCCCTGGACCCGGCGCTGCCGTTCGGCGGCTACAAGATGTCCGGGGTCGGGCGTGAGATGGGGTATGCGGCGATCGAGCATTACACGGAGTTGAAGTCGGTGTTGATCAAGTTGTGATTTGTAGCGTCCTTTAGGCCGCCTTCGCGGGCAAGCCCGCTCCCACATTGGAATGCGTTCCTCGGTGGGAGCGAGCTTGCCCGCAAAGGCGCCCCCCAGCCACTACGCTACTGTTTCGCGGCCCTGCGGTTGACCCACCCGACTGTTTGCGCCGGCCCGAAGCGCGTGACGAAGCTTCAGGGCCGGCCGTTCGACGCAGTAGTACGAAACGCCGCTGAGCAGCAACGACAAGGCCAGCACTGTTGCAACAATGGCCCCATCGTAGGCAACCGACCAGATAGCGTGCAGGAAGTACATCACCACAAAGTGATTCAGGAATACGCCGTAGCTGATATTGCCGAGGAACTCGTCAATCCGGTGAAACTTGAGCTTTGTCAGCAGGTACACGGCGGGCACGCCCAGCGCTATGCCGAGGGTCACTTCGGCATTGAACGGCCGGCGCTCTATCCATCCCGCCATGATGGCCGCAAACATCAGGGCCGCCGACAAGGCGGTACCGGCAGCGATTGCTAAACCCTTCGGCCGCGCTTTGTACAGGTAGCTGCCGCACAGGAACGTGAACAGCACGCCCGGCAATAGCCGGTAGCCGTACAGGTCGGTGTTGATGAAACCCAGGCACGCGGCCATGAAGACCACGACGGATAAAGCAAACGCAACACCCCGCGCCCTGTAGATGATCAGGAAAGGGATCACCAGGTAGAAGCACATCTCAAGCCCCAGGGACCAGGCCGGCGGCAAGATCCACGATCCCGCCGCGCCGAACATGTAGAAGCCGAGGGGTACGATAGTCAGGCTTGCGGCGATGTTGCGCAGCGTCAGCTCGGCGGCTTGAGGCGTACCGGGCAGCAGGAAATAGATCACCGCACAGGAAACTGCGAAGTAGAATAGGAATTGCGGGTAGAGCCGCAGGGCGCGGTCCAGGTAGAACAGGCCGACTTTCCCCAACGCCTTGTAGTTGCGCTCGATCAGCGAGGTCATCACGAAACCGCTGATGATCAGGAAGGAAATCACGGCAATCACGCCGGGGTTTAGCCCCATGAACGTCTTGCCCATATGAGAAACGGCCACCAGAACGGCCAACAGCAAACGATAGACTCCCACTTACACCCCAAAATTCCTTGTCGTTATGGCGCGTAAATTACGATGCTTTGCGCTGGGAGAACAGGCTTTTCGCCGGGTCCGGACGTTCTTCATTCAGGGTTTGAAACCCTGACCCAGCAACCAGCTGCGAACCATCCGCCCCTGCTCCACCGTCAAACCGGCCAACGCCTGCTCCGCCGGCTCGCTACGCAAGCGCCGCACCAACGGCGCCAGCTCAATCCCCTGCACATGCCAGATCCCCAACGGCTGATCCGACGTGATCACCACCTCGGCCTCATCGACAAAACCGTCACGCAGCACCGGCGCCCGTTCGATTTTCAGGGCTGCAAAATCCGCCTCGGCATGGGCCACCTCGGCGTCCGGCCAGTTCCGTCGCGCCTGCCAGAACGGCTGATCCAGCCAGCGCTGCTCATCGGCATAAAAATCCCGGCCGATCCGCGCAAAACGCAAAAACAGCTGTTCCACCCGCTGCTGGTGAAAACGCTGGGCCAGCGCCGCGCGTTCGGGCTTGCACAACAGCGTGTTGATCACCGCTGGCGCCTGCAACGCCGAGGACAACGATTGAAAGATCCCGTTGCCCGACAGCGGGTCGACGGCCATTGCCGCATCGCCGACCCGAATCCAGTTTTCGCCACACACCTGTGGGCTCAGAATCGCCGTGCTGCTGCGGGCGTGCAGCTGTAGATCAGTTTCTGCAACGCCTGCAAAAAATGCCGTGGCCAGCGTCGAACCCTGGCGCCGCTGCCGGCAGTAATCGAGCAACATGGCCTTGCCCGGCAACCCGGCAGTGGCCACGTCCACCGTCCATTGCCAGTAACACTGACCGTCGGCGCGCCGCGCCATCCATGCCCAGCCGTCCTCAAGGCTTTCCACGGCACTGGCGGTACTGCCCGGCGAACCCTGCCAGCGATTGAGCAAGCTGACGGTCTCGGGGCCGCGCAGGCCTTTGCCGATTGTCGGGGCCTGGCGTCCGCGGGCTTCGACGAGAAACGCAGTGAGCAGCGGTTCGCGTCCGTCAATTTCGATTCGATGACCATTGGCCGATGACTGAACCGTGAGCACCCGGCCTTCGATCAGCTCAACCCCCGCCAGGCGCAAATCCTCGCGCAGGCCCTGATCAAAAACCGGCCGGTCAAGCAGATACTCGATGTTCTGCGCATGTTGCTGGCCATTCCACGAGACCTGTCGCTGGGACGGCAAGGCCGCATCCGCCAGTGCATGCTGCAGGCCGGCGCTGCGCAAGGCCTCCAGCACCCGCACGGATACCCCTTCGAGTGCCGCAAACCGGCGCCATTCGCTGATCAGCGTGACGCCATGGCCCAGCCGCCGTAGCCCCAATGCGACCGCCGCCCCCGCCGGTCCGGCACCCAGAATGACGATGTCGGTCATGGCCCGAAGCGCCGTTCAGGGCCACGGTAACGGGCATGCTCGCGCAACCATTCGATGACTTGCGCATTGCTGGCGTCAGGTTGTTCGGCGAGGAACCCGGCGATGTGCCCGCTCAAGGCGGCACAACCGAGGCTCGCCCCGGATTGCCCCGGGTAGGTGCCATGCACACAGGCGGCGAAATCCGCCTGGGCGCTGTTGAGCCACGACCATTCCTGCTCGGCGCAGCGCGCATCGCCGGTCACCCGCAACACCTGCGGATAGTTGGCCGGAAACACCCCTTCCCCCTGGGCGGGACTCGACGCACACAGCAGCACGCCCCGCGCCACCGCTGCCGCGCAGGCCGCGCGCAACAGGCTGCGATCCTGGCGCAGGCCAAGGCTCAAGTTGATCAGTCGCACATCCTGCGCCAGCAGCCAGTCAATCGCCGTGGCGATCTGCAAGGCGCTGGTGACACCGCGCTGGTCGAACACCTGCGCCACGCAAAACAGCGCCGAGGGTGCGCGGCGGCCAATTGCCTCGATCACGGCACTGCCATGCCCCAGTGGATCGTCGCGCAAGTCGCCCTCGGCCAGGCCGTCTTCAAGCAATGAAAAGCGCCGACCGGCGATCACCTGCACCCGCTGTACTGCCGAGTGGCCGCTGTCCACCACACCAATGCGCAGTTCAGATTTCATGCAGCACCGTTTTCGAGGTGAGCACGCCATCGAGCAGTTCGAAACGCAGATCGGCATCGGCCAGGGTTGAAGGTCGATGGCTGATCAGAATGCGTGTACGCCCGGCAAACAAGCGGTCGATGGCGTCGATGACTTCGCGCTCGGTGGCTTCATCCACCGCGGAGGTGGCTTCATCGAGCACCAGGATCAGAGGGTCCTGCAACAGTGCCCGGGCAATCGCGATACGTTGCTTCTGCCCACCGGACAACTGCTGGCCGCGCTCGCCCAGCGGACTGTCGAGACCTTCGGGCAAGGACTCGATCAGGCTGTCGAGTTGCGCCAGCCGCGCCACGTCGGCAATCGCCTCGCGGCTGGCGTCCGGCACCGCGTAGGCCAGGTTGTCGGCGAGGCTGCCGCGAAACAGCACGATGTCCTGGCTGACGATGGCAATGCGCCGACGCAGCTGGAACAGATCCAGTTCGCGCAGATCGACGTCACCCAGCAGGACCCGGCCCGATTGCGGATCGTGATGACGTTGCAGCAGGTCGATCAGGGTGGACTTACCCACGCCCGAGCCGCCGCTGAGGGCCACTTTCATGCCGTAGGGGATCCGCGCCTCGATGCCGCGCAGGGTCGATTGGCGGCCGGGATGAGCGAAGTGCACGTTGTCGAACCAGAGATCCCCGCCATTGGGCATCGGACGTGGCGTGACGGGCGTCAGTACGGTCGGTTGTTCGCCGCGCAGCTCCATGACCCGGCCGAGGCTGACGGTCATCCGCTGAACCGCGACGTAAAGCCCGAGCAGGCTCTGCACCGGCCCCACGGCCATCCCCAGGTAGGTGGAAAACGCAATCAGCGCACCGAGCTGCCAGGTGCCCTGCACCACCCAGTAACCGCCGATCAAGAATGCGCAGGCCCGGGACAGCGAGGTCAGCGTGCCGGGCACGGCCTGGGTGAAAAACTCGGTGACCTGCAGGCGCAGCAACTGGCTCATGTAGCCCTGGCCCAGCGCCTCGAGGCGCCGTGCTTCGCGTTGCTGCTGACCGGCGGACTGGATGAACTTCATCACCGGCAACGTCTCGACCATGAACGACGACATGTCCGCCGAACGCTCGCGCAATTGCCGCACATCGCGCTCGACCTTGCGCCGCATCCAGCGCAGCCAGAGGACATCGAGAGGGATTAACACCAGGGCCAGCAACGAGAGTTTCCAGGACAACGTCACCAGCATGGCGATGGCAACCACCAGGCCGATCACGCTCGACACCGCCGAGAACAGCGAGTCCACGGCAAAGCGCTGGATTTCCGCGACGTCACCATCGAGGCGCGACATCAAATCGCCGATCCGTCGCTGCCCGTAAAAACCCGGCGACAGGGTTTGCAAATGCCGATAGAGGTCATCGCGCAGGGCAAACAGCATGCGCCCGGACAGGCGCGTGTGCAGGTAGCGGTTGATGCCCGACAGCGCCGTGCCCAGCAACCCGGCGACGATCATCAGCCCGGCGATCAACACCAGCGTCGGGAAGTTGCGCGCCAGCAGGCCGTCATCGATCAACAGTTTGGTCAGCCAGGGTTGCACCAGCACCAGCGCCGAGGCGCAGACCGACAGGCCCAGCAGTCCGGCAATCGCCAGGCGATGGGGGCGAACAAAGCTGTACAGCCAGCGCAGCGACGCTTGCAGGGCCTCGGGGTTCTGGCTGTCGATCAGCCGAACGATCAGGCGCTGCATCACGAACGCAACTGTTTGAGCTTGCGATACAGGGTCGCGCGGCTGATGCCCAGGGCGTCGGCGGCGGCCGAGACGTTGCCCTGGTGCGTGTCCAGGGACTGACGGATCAGCTCCAGTTCGTTTTCCCGGATGCTGCCGGCCTGCGGCCGTTCGCTGGCAGTCAGCTCGTCGAGCATGCTGTCGGGCAAGTGGTCGAGGGTCAACACGGTTTCACCCGGCTCGCGCATGGCCAGCGCGGTGCGCAGGACCATTTCCAGTTGGCGGATGTTGCCCGGCCAGTGATAACCGCTGAGCAAGCGATCGAGATCGTCGTGCAGGACCACGGTGGGTGCGCCCAGTGTCGTCAGCATGCGAGTGACCAGCGCGCCGAAATCCTCGCGTTCTCGCAGGGCCGGGAGCATCACGCTGATGCCGTTGACCCGGTAGAACAGGTCTTCGCGAAAGTGTTTTTCCTCCACCAGGCGCTTGAGGTCGCGGTGGGTGGCGCAGATCAGCGCAACGTCGATGTCCTGCTCTTCGCCGGCGCCCAGGGGTGCGACCTTGCGATCCTGCAACACCCGCAACAGTCGGGCCTGCAAGGCCAGTGGCATGTCGCCGATTTCATCGAGGAACAAGGTGCCGCCATGGGCCTGCTGCAAGCGTCCGACCATGCCGCCGCGGCGTGAACCGGTGAACGCGCCTTCGCGGTAGCCGAACAGTTCGGACTCGATCAGGCCTTCGGGAATGGCCGCGCAGTTCACCGCCACGAAGGGTTTGTCGCAGCGCGCTCCGGCCATGTGCAGGGCGCGGGCGATGACCTCTTTACCGGTGCCGGTTTCACCCAGCAACAAGACCGGCAGTTCATTGGCCAGGCCTTGACGGGCCATGCGCAAGGCACGGGCGTAGCGCGTGTTGCTGCCGGCCAGCGACTCCAGATCCGGTTGCGCCTTGGCTGTTTTCGCCGAAGTGCGCGGTGGGCTGCTGACGTTGATCGTGCGTTGCGGCGCGCGCAGGGTTTTGTAGAAGAATTCACCCTTGGCGGTTTGCAGGCTGCCGACACCGCCCTGATGCAGGCGCGCCAACAATTGCAGGCCGTCGACTCCGAGAAACTCCTCGCAGCGCCGACCGACCAGGGCCGAGCGCTCGGCGTGGAGCAACTGGCAGGCCTGGGCGCTGACCGCGAGGATCTGCCCGCCGAGGCTCACCGCCAGCAGGCCTTGCCACGGGGACTCCAGGTATTGCCTGCGGCTGTGGAAAGCCAGGACGATTTCGTCCGGATAGCTGGCGTTGAACACCCGGCTTTCGATCTGGCTGACCGCCATGGCCAGCAGCGCCGTGCTGTCGTGGGCGCGGCCGAGCGGGCCTTCGCGGGTCAGGTCAAGGACGCCGAGGATGTCGCCCTGGGGGCAATGGATCGGCACCGAGGTGCAGGAAAAATCACTGAGGCGGTCCAGGTAATGTTCGCCGCAATCGATCAGGGTCGGCCGCGCCTCCACCAGCGCGGTGCCGAGGGCGTTGGTGCCGCGTACCGCTTCGCTCCAGCAGGCGCCGAGGGTGATGTCCTGCAGGCCACTGCCCTTGAGACGGTCGGCGCGGCCTTCGACGGCGAGGATGGTGGCGTCGGAATTGGCCAGGATGATCAGCCCTTCCTTGCCTTGACGCTCAGCCAGGTAATCGATGGCCGGCAACGCGGCGTCGATCAGCAGGCGATTACTGGCCAGCAACACGTCGAGGCTGGCGCTCGATTCCAGCGCCAGCTCGTGCTTGGCATTGAAATGCACGCCATGGCTCAGGCTGCGCCGCCACGAAGCATCGATTTCCGCTCGCAGGACGCCATCCGGCACTTCGCCTTCCAGGTGCAGCTTTTCCCGGGCCAGCCGGGCTTCGCGATGCTGTTTGGGGGAGTTTGTTTTTATTAGCGTCATCAAGCGCTCCGGGTCGTCCGCCCTTGCGCCTTCATACGTCGGCGCCCTGCCGCAATCTTTACGTTAACGTAAGGGCGATGGCAAGTCCTGTGGCGAGGGGGCTTGCCCCCGTTCGGCTGCGCAGCAGTCGTAAACCGACGAACGTAGTATTTCCGGGAATATAAGGTCGTTGGTTTTGGGGCTGCTGCGCAGCCCAACGGGGGCAAGCCCCCTCGCCACAATTCAAAGCTGCCACACCTCAGGACTCACAAAAAACGCCCGCGCATTATCCTCCAGACTCTCCAGGTGATACCCGCCCTCCTGCACGATCAGGCACGGCAACCCGAGGCTGCGAATCCGCTCGCCGAGCGCGCCGAACCCTGCACGGGTCACTGCCACTTTGCTTTGCGGGTCCAGTTCGAAAATATCGAAGCCCAGGGACAGCACCAGCACCTCGGCGCCAAAGTCCGTCACCGCCTTGAGTGCTACATCCAATTGCCCGAGGAAATCCGCCTCGCTGGCGCCATGAGCCATCGGCAGGTTGAGGTTGAAACCCTCGCCCGCCCCGGCACCGCGTTCTTCGGCAAAGCCTGCGACGCCCGGATAGAAGTTGGTCGGATCGCCGTGCACCGAAACGTAGAGCACATCCTCGCGGTCGTAGAAAATCTCCTGGATCCCTTGCCCGTGGTGCATGTCGGTATCCAGCACCGCCACCCGCGCAAAACCGGCACGCAGTACCTGCGCCGCCACCGCCGCGTTGTTCACATAACAGAAACCACCCGCCGCTTCGGCCCGGGCGTGGTGACCCGGTGGACGGCACAAGGCATAGGCTGCGGGCTCGCCATCGAGCAACGCCTGGGCACCGGCGATGGCGCTTTGCGCCGACCAGTAGGCCGAACGCCAGGTCTGCTCGCCCACCGGGCAACTGCCATCGGCCAGGTAGCGCGCGGCTTGCGCGAGAATCCCGCGCAGGGCGTTGGGTTCACGGACGAAAATGTTCGACATCACCTCATCGCCCCAATCCTCGGGAATCTCTTTCCAGCGCTGATGGGCTTCCTGCAGGAACGCCAGGTACGCTGCGCCGTGCACCGCCAGCAGCGGATCAAGCCCGGCATCGGCCGGTTGCTCGACCTTGAAACCCAAGGCATGAGACGCCTGCACCAGGCGCTGCGCACGCTCCGGCACTTCCTGTGGCGTACGCATCTGGCCACGGGAGTAGTAGCTGCGTGGATGGTGGAGCAATTGTTCGGGGTGGAAAAAACTGCGCATGGAGTGAATACCTGTCAGTTAACGAAAATCTTGAAACCGGACGCAGCCCCACTGTGGGAGCGGGCTTGCTCGCGAAAGCGGTGTGTCATTCAGCAATGAAGGTGGCTGATACTCCGCCTTCGCGAGCAAGCCCGCTCCCACATGGGCCTGCGTCTAGGCGACTTTTTCGGCGCGCGACAGCACCGCATTGAGCAACACATCCGTACCCTGGCGCACATCTTCAGGCAGCACGTCTTCAGCTTCGTTGTGGCTCAAGCCCCCCACGCACGGGATGAACACCATGGCCGTCGGGCAGTATCGCGCCAGGTGGATCGCGTCATGCCCGGCGCCGCTGACGATCGATTGCTGAGCGTAGCCCAGGGCGTCCACGGCCTGTTGCACCGCCGCTACACAATCAGCGTCGAACGGCGTCGCCGGGCTGATCCAGTGCGGGGTGATCGTCAGATGCAAGCCGCGAGCGTCGGCAATTTCCTGAAGCCGCTCGCGGACCTGTTGCTCCATGGCCTCGATGGTTGCATCGCGGTGATGACGCAGGTCGACGGTGAAGTTCACCAGCCCCGGAATGGTGTTGCGCGACGACTTGTTGATGCTCAACTCACCGACCGTGGTCAGGCCTTCGGGGGCGAAGTCCGCCGCCAGGCTTTCGATGACCTGGATCATCGGCGCCACACCGTACAGGGCATCCTTGCGCAGCGGCATAGGCGTGGTGCCGGCGTGGGCCGCCATGCCTTCGACCCGCACGTCGAGCCAGCGAATGGCCTGGCCGCCACTGACCACGCCGATGCTCTTGGCGTTGTCTTCGAGGATCGGCCCCTGCTCGATATGGGCTTCAAAGTACGCATCCACCGCGCCACCCAGCGGGCGCTCGCCGGCATAACCGCTACGTTGCAGGGCCTCGGCAACGCTGATGCCATCGATGTCGCGCACCGCCAGCGCGGCGTCCAGCGCCATGATGCCGGTAAACACCGCCGAGCCGAACATCGCCGGGGTGAAGCGTGCACCTTCCTCGTTGGTCCACACCGCCACTTCCAGCGGCTTGCGGGTCTGGATGCCCAGTTCGTTCAGGCAGCGCACCACTTCCAGGCCGGCGAGCACGCCGTACACGCCATCGAACCGCCCGCCTTCGGGCTGGGTATCGAGGTGGCTGCCCATCATCACGGGTGCCGCGTCAGGATCAGTGCCGGCGCGACGGGCGAACAGGTTGCCGATGGCATCCACGCTCAGGGTCATGCCGGCTTCGCGGCACCAGTGGGCAAAGAGTTCGCGACCGGCCTTGTCCTCGTCGCTCAGGGCCAGGCGGCAGCTGCCGCCACGGGCGGTGGCACCGATTTCGGCCATGGCCATCAGACTCGCCCAGAGGCGTTCGCCATTAATCTTCAACATGAGTTTCTCCTGCAAATTAGAAACGACGATCTTTGTAGGAGCCGGCTTGCTGGCGAACGCGCCCGTCCAGTCAATAGACATGTCGACTGACGCACCGCTATCGCCAGCAAGCCGGCTCCTACAGGGTCAATGGGTGGCTAGTTCAACGCGTTCAGCGCTGGCATGGCGACGGGCAAGGGACAATACGCAGACCAGCGAAGTGGCGGCGATCAAGCTGTAGAACACCGCCATCGGCCACCACTGGCCGGCGAACTTGTGCGCCAGCAGGGTACCGATCAGCGGCGTCAGGCCACCGGCCAGCGCGCCGCAAATCTGGTAAGCCAGGGAAATCGCGGTGTAGCGCACGCGGGTCTCGAACATGCCGCTGACGTAGCCGGCGATCACCGCATAGAACGACGCCATGCACACCACCGCCAGGGCAATGCCGAGGATGATCAGCGGCGCCTGGGCGGAGCTCACCAGCACGAACATCGGGTATGGCGAGGCCATGGCCAGCAGCGACACCAGGCACAGGAAGCGGGTCGCGCCGATCTTCTCGGCAACCCAGGCCGCCAGCGGCTGGATGCAGAACTGGATGATCGCGACGAAGAACAGGCACTCCAGGATCAGCGAGCGTGGAAGTGCGAGTTGCTGGGTGGTGTAGGCGATCATGAACGTGTTGGTGAAATACACCCCGGCGATCCCCAGGGTGTTGGCGCCGATGCACAACAGCAGCGGACGCCACGCGGTGCGCAGCACCTCCATGACCGGCGCCTGCTCCTTGCGCTGGCTTTTGCTGGCCTGCTCGCGGCTGGCGAGAAACTCCGGCGATTCATTCACCCCCAGACGAATCGCCAGGCCCACCAGCAGCAACAGCGAACTCGCGAGGAACGGCAAGCGCCAGCCCCAGCTCATCAGGTCTTCTTCCGGCAAACGGGTGACCGCACTGAACGCCAGCAGCGACAGGATCAAACCCGCCGGACTGCCCAGTTGCGCAAACGAGGCAAAGAAATTGCGCCGGCCTTTCGGCGCATGCTCGCCGGCCATCAACACCGCCCCGCCCCATTCGCCACCGACGGCGATGCCCTGGACGATGCGCAGCAAGATCAGCAGCACCGGCGCTGCGGCGCCGATCTGCGCGTAGGTCGGCAGCAAGCCGATGCACACCGTGACCACGCCCATCATCAACAAGGTGATGATCAGCGACTTCTTACGGCCGATGCGGTCGCCGATATGACCGAAGACAATCCCGCCCAACGGCCGCGCAAAGAAACCCACGGCGAAGGTGCCGAACGCGGCCATGGTGCTGAACAGCTTGTCGTCGGAGGGGAAGAACAGCGCGCCGAACACCAGCGCGGCAGCAGTGGCGTAGATGTAAAAGTCGTACCACTCGATCATGGTGCCAATGAAGGCAGCGGCTGCCGCACGGCGCGGCTGGGACGAAGCTTGAGGCTTCATGGGGGACTCCTTTGGTTATTTTTCTGGCAGGAGAGAAACGGCAAATCCGCGGCGCTCTGGCGGCGTCGGTCTGGGGATGATTTTTCGTTCCGGGACCATGATTAGTCAATTTTCTATTTATTATTCGAAGTATTACGAAAACTTATAATTGAAGGCAGCGGCAGCCGAACAAGACGTGCAACGCGTGGGGGTTCAGCAGACAGTCAAACGGAATCACCAGCATTTAAAATGCGCGAGCCAACCCAGGAGTTCGGTCCCAGCAATTGAACGGCATGAGAAAGGGAGGGCATCCCTTGCCCTCCCCTCCGCTGTGCACGCTCCCTGCGACGGGACTTGTCAGGACCTCAAGAGGCCAGAATGAAGTCCGAGGCAGTGACGGTTGTTGCGTCGGCCACACCGACCAGGGTGATGGAGTCCGCGCCGAAGTTGACCAACGTATCCGCACCGAGGTCGACGATGTTGACACTGCTGCCAAAGTTCGCGGCGGTGATGTTCATCGCGGCGATATTGAGCAGATCCTGGCCACCCGCCGCATCGGTATCGAAGCCGATGATCCGATCGTTGCCGAAGGCCGCTGCGAACGAGAAGATATCGTCGCCAGTGCTGGCAAACATCGAGTCGTTGCCGGCACCACCAACAATACTGTCGTTGCCGGCACCGCCATCGATGAGGTCGTTGCCGGCGCCCCCGAGCAATGTGTCGTTGCCGTCGGCACCGTTGAAGGTGTCATTACCCGCCCCACCGGTGATGACGTTGTTCGACGCGTTGCCGGTGCCGACGAAGTTGCCGACGCCGGTGTAGAGCAGATGCTCGGTATTGGCACCCAGTGTGTAGCTGGACAGCGAGGTCTGTATCGAGTCCTGCCCCTCACCCGCCAGCTCGATGACCCCGTCCGCGGCTGAATCGACGCGGTAGGTGTCATTGCCGAGTCCGCCTTCCAAGCGGTCGGCCCCCACACCACCATCGATGACGTCGTTGCCCAGGCCACCCAGCAAGGTGTCGTTACCGTCACCGCCGTTGAGCGTGTCATTACCGGCCCCGGCGGTAATGATGTTGTTCAACGCGTTGCCATTGCCGGTGAAGTTGCCGACGCCGGTGAAGAGCATGTGCTCGACATTGGCACCCAGTGTGTAGCTGTTGAGCGTCGTTTGTACGGAATCGGCACCCGCGCCCGACGCCTCGACCACCAGGTCCCCGGCCGAATCGACACGGTAGGTATCGTTGCCGGCTGCGCCGACCATCGCGTCATTACCCGCACCGCCCGTGAGGACGTCGTTGCCAGCGCTACCCATCAAAGTGTCGTTGCCGTCGCCGCCATTGAGGGTGTCATTACCCACCCCACCGGTGATGACGTTGTTCAACGCGTTGCCGGTGCCGACGAAGTTGCCGGTTCCGAGGTAGAGCAGATGCTCGACATTGGCGCCCAGTGTGTAGCTGGTCAGCGTGGTCTGTACGGAGTCCACACCGCCACCCGCCGTCTCGACCACCAGGTCCCCGGCTGAATCGACACGGAAGGTATCGTTGCCAGCTCCGCCGACCATCGCGTCATTGCCCGCACCGCCGGTGAGGACGTCGTTGCCGGCGCCCCCCACCAGTGTGTCGTTGCCGTCACCGCCGTTGAGGGTGTCATTACCCACCCCGCCGGTGATGACGTTGTTCAACGCGTTGCCATTGCCGACAAAGTTTCCGGCCCCGAGGTAGAGCAGATGTTCGACATTGGCGCCCAGTGTGTAGCTGCCCAGCGTGGTCTGTACGGAGTCCTGCCCCTCACCCGTCAACTCGGTCACTACGTCCCCGACTGAATCGACGCGGTAGGTATCGTTGCCGGTTCCGCCCAGCATCTGGTCATTACCCGTACCGCCAATGAGGAAGTCGTTGCCCGCGTCACCATGGAGGATGTCGTTGCCGCCCAAGCCGCTCAGGATGTCGTTGCCAGCAGCTCCGCTGGCCACGTCGTCGCCTGCCGTGCCGGTCCATACATCGACACCGGCGGTACCGACAAACACATCACTGACCACGAACGTTGCGGCAGAGGTGACTCGCTCAAGTGTGCCGAGGTCATCGGTGTACGTCGCGACGACACGCAGTTGCTGACCGACCTGCGCCTGGCCGGGCGTGAAGGTCGTGCCCGTCGCGCCGGCGATGTCGGTGAAGATCGCACCGCTGCCCATTTGCCACTGATGGGCAATCACCGAGGTCGTGGTCCCGTTGGCGTCGGTGAACGCATCCGTGGCGGTCAAGCCCGAGTCTTTCGCCGGGGTCGTATCGCTGATCAGTATCGTTCCGACCGGCAGGACATTGACGGTACCAGTACCGGCCGCCGTGATCGGTGCGGTCGGCGCCGAGAACACCTCTTCCAGCACGCCATTGGCGTCCTTGTAGACCGCCCTGACGCGCAGGGCCAGCCCGGCTGCCACAACGAGTTCCGGGATAGCCGGCACGGCGCCAATGAGGGTCGCTGGTGGTGCGATCCTGAGTTCCGAGCCCACCGTGACAGTCGTGCCTTCTGCGCGCGCGACCTCGCCGGCGGCAAAGAAGGTGATGTCTTCGAAGACACCCGAGCCAGGGCGCGCTTCGAACTGCCAGAAGTAACTGATGGGGCCGGTGATAGCGCCGCCGGTCGCCGTGTTGTCGGCATCCGTGATGTCGGCGGCCGATACCGTCAGCACCTGGCCGGTGGCGGGCGTGGGATCGTCGATCCGCAACAAACCGACTGGCCCCGAGTTCAAACCGCCAAGCACGATCGACTGGTCAGAGAACTGCACCCGCTCGATATGGCTGAGGGTGTCGGTCCCGTCCCTGCCAGCGACACTGTCGGTGACCGTAACGGTGCCGTTGGCGTTTTCGACCACGGTGTAATCCACCCGATTGCCGGAGAACAGCGCCGTGTCGAAGGCGGGACCGGTCGCCGTTAGGATTTCGCGCACGATCTGGAGCTGGCCGGGGTTATAGGTGCCGTTCACCATGAGCGGGACCAGGGGCGTCATGCTGTCGAAGGTAGCGATTTCCGGCCCGCTGCCATCGATGTTCTGCCGCACGCTGATGCGCACGTTGAGCCACTTGTCGCCGTCGATGATGTCATCGCCGCCGCGGCCTTCGATGAAATCGCTGCCAGCGCCACCCAGGATGATGTTGCCACCGTCGAATTTATCGTCGGCGGTGCCGGCGATACCATCCGCGCCGTTGCCGGCGCTACCGACCAAGTCCCGCAGACCGCTGATGAGGTCGAAGTTGGTGAGCACGCTGCCCTTGGCGCCAGCGACGGCGAGCAAGTCGGCAGTGGAGTCATCGCCGCTGAGGAAGTCGGCGTGGGCCGATCCCGACAGCCCTTCCACCAGGTCCAGCCGGGCCAGGATCGACGCGTTGGAACCAGGCACCGCCGGCTGATCGAAGAAGCGCAGCCTGGAGTTGAGGCCCATGGTCACGCCGGCAGAATCGTCCTTGTAGTCCGCCCAGTCGTACCCGGAGAACCCGATGAAACGGTCCGCCTCGCTGGGGCTGCCGATCATGATGTCATCACCGCCCTCCCCGTCGAAGTTGTCCGGTCCGCCATCGCCCATGAAGACGTCGTTGCCATTGATCGGGTCGTTGCCGAACGGGTCGAAGTTGTCGCCGGCAACACCATCGGCGGATCCACCCTGGATCCAGTCGTCACCCTCACCGCCGCGCGCAAATTCGTTCGCCTTGCTGCCGAGGATGAAGTCGTTGCCCAGGCCGCCGCTGGTGTCGGCCGCGTCCTCGCCGGTGATGATGAAGTCCTGGCCGGCCTGGCCGAGGATCAGGTTGAGACCGTTGCCGCCCTGGATGACGTCATTGCCGTCCTCGCCGTGGATGACGTCGTCGCCACCCATGTCCGTGATGATGTCGTCTCCGGTACCGCCAAAGAGTTGGTCGTTGCCGTAGCCGCCATCGATCCGGTCGTTACCGGCATCGCCATAGACGGTGTCGTCGTCCGAGTCGCCGGCAATGAGGATGTCATTGCCGGGCGTGCCGCCCAGCACGACCGTATCGGCGCCGGTGTAGTGCAGGTAGTTGGTATCCGGGCCCGTTGTGTTGGGGTTGTCGCGGATCACCAGCGGCGTGAGGAAGTCCGTGCGCGGTGAGCCAATCGGGTGGTCCGACGGACCAAAGGGATCGGCATTCGCCGGCAGATCGTCGAGGGTGCCGACAATACCGTCGGGACCGGCAATCACACTCGGGTTGTACTGGTGCGCCTGGTTGACCTCCAGGGTGTAGGCCGGTGTCAGGAAAACCCTGCCCGAAAGGTGTGTTGCGTCGGTATTGGCCATCACCAGATTGGCGAACGTGTTGTTCTCCAGTTCAGCGCCAAAGTCCATCGAGGCGGTGCGTTCCAGATAGTAGAAGCGGTCACCGTCCTGGAGTTTCTCCATCTGGTTCTCGAAGACGAAGTTGAAGGTCGAGCCGAGCATGCCGCCAAAGGGCATCTTCTCCTCGGCCAGCCCGCCAACCCAGAAGTCGACGGCATCCAGCCCGGTGATGGTCACATCGTCTGCCGTGTGCAACACGCCGTCCGCACCAGCGTTGCTGGCCCAGGCACCCGTGCTGTTGAGGAAGTCGACGCGGTCGGCCGGCGCGGTCGCGCCGCCGAGCACCAGGTCCGCAGCGGCGGCGCGCTTTTCCGCCAGCGTGGTGGCGCCGGTGATGGTCGAGTGCGTGCCGTAGGCGGCGATGAAGTTGATCAGCGATTCCGGGTGTTTTATGTGCTGCACGAAATCGGCCCAGCTCGTGTAGGGCTTGAGCTCTGCGTCGCCGGTGGGCACATAGAACTCCCGCCGCGCCGCGTTCAGGGACGGAATCCCGGTATCGCGGCCGCGCGCCAGGTTGATGGCGGGCAGGTCGAGCGGCAGGCCGAGCAGGTTGTTGCGCAGGGCTTCGGTGACGAACTCATCGATCTCGTTGCCCACCTGGCGGGTTACGCCGCGCACGATGGCACCGGCCGCCTCCTCCGGAGTGGCGCCGCTGCCCGCGAACTCGAGCGGGTTGAGGAAGGCCTGGATCAGCCCGATATCGCTCGAAGCGAAGTTCGGATCCAGCCGGTCGACTTGCTCCAGCAGCATCGAGTGCCCGAAGCGATACACGGTGTGGGCGAACTCGGCAACGATGCTCGGATCGATCGCGGTGTCGTACACCTGGCCCGGGGCGAAGAAGGGATCGACCATCGGCTGGATGGTCCGCGCGAACTCCTCGAACACCAGGTGCTGGTACTGCATTTCGGTACCGAACTTCGCCGTCTGGAACAGGCGCTCGCCGTTCCAGTCCAGGGTCGAGGTGTCGGCAGGAAGGGCAGTGACGGGCGTCAGCAGCCACTCGTTGAGGAACGACACATCGCCGCTTGCCGCTGTCGCCAGGACCACCTCCTTGGTGTGGTCGACCAGGCGGTTGTGCTCATGGTGGAAGATCGAATGGACGGTGGTCAGGCCGATGTTCTCGTTGACCCGGCCGTCGCCGGCAATGTAGTGCGCGTCCAGCAGTTCGTTGTCGTAGAAGCCGGCGGCTACCGGCCCGCCGATAACGGTGTCGACATCAGGCAGGAGCGCTGCGCCCGTCTGGCTGTCCACCGGAATGGCACTGTTGGCAATGTCATTGAGGAAGGCATGGCCGGTGCGCGCGGCGTTGGCCAGGCTGATGGGCGCCGCCGGATTACCTTCAACGAGCACATCGTCGGCCGTGCCGGCAATGCCGTCCGGGCCCAGCATCACCACCTGTGGAAAACCGTTCGGACCCTTGATGAAATTGCCGTAGGCGTCGGTCGCCAACAATGGCACGTTGTTGAAATCGGCATCGGTGAGATTGATCCCGAGCAGATCATGGGCTTGCGCCTTGACCACCTTCCAGGTGGCCATGCCGCCCGTCAGACTGTCGTCAGCGGTAAACAGGATGCCGTCGGCACCGGCCGCCCGGTTCTCGATCAGTTTGCCGGTGGCCACCGGATCGCCCGCTGCGTTGAGCTCATAGGCGCGCAGGAACACCTGGTGCGAAGGATGCGAGCTGTAGGTTTGGTTCTGGTCGACAAACGGCGAGGTGGTGTTGGTGTTCTCGTGGATGTCGTCGGCCGTACCCAGGATGCCGTCGGGGCCGGGTTGATTGGTGGCGCGCGTCAGCACCATGAAGTTGGTCGGGCTACCCGGCACGAACAACGGGTCATCCGGCTGCAGCGGAATGAACACGGTGCCCGAGCCGCCCTTGGTGACGAGGTCCAGGCCATGGTCGAAAAACTGCCCGAAGAAGGTCATCCATTGGTTGAAGGGCGCGGTCAGGCCCGCGTCGGGGCTCACGTTCGGGTCGAAGAAGGTCTCGAACGTCGTGCCGTCGGTGCGAGTTCCGGTCACCACTTGCGCACCGGCCTTGAGCACGTCGTCAGCGGTGCCGAGGACGCCATCCAGGCCGGGATCGAAGGTGGCCGCGACCGCTGCCGGGTTGTTCGCAGTCTGGTCGACGATCAGGTTACTGATGGTGCGCGGCGCCGAGTCGATCACCAGGCCGCTGGTCTGGGTGTAGCTCGTGCCGGCATCGGCCGGGCGGAAGTCCGGCGTGGTCAGGCGTGGGAATACGTTATCGGCGGCACCGAACTCGGGATGGAGCAGGTTGTTTTCCGTCCCTTCGACCGTGCGCAAACCGTACGGCACTCGTATGTTATCGAGCAGCGAGTTCATGTTCTCACCGGCCGCGTTGTGCTCGGCAATCTTGATCTGGTCAAGGATGAACGCCAGGTCCGATTGTGTGTAACGCACACCGTTGCTGGGGGCCGTGGTCTGCGGATCGATCAGCGAAGGTGCTGGCGCGGGGGCTGGCGCTGCAGCCACTACTGCCGTAGTCGGTGCCGAGAATACCTGCTCGGTCACACCATGATCGTCCGCATAGATGGCTTTGACGCGCACGGCCAGGCCGGCAAGATCCGACGTCACCGTGAGCGTGGGTGCGTCCGCTCTGGTAAATCCGATACCGATGCGGCCTGGGCCGAGGATGATGTCCTCGAAGACGCCCGAGCCCGGTGCCGCTTCAAACTGCCATACGTAACTGATGGAATTGTGGATCGCACCGCCCACGTTGTCGCCATCGGTGAGGCCGGCCGCCGACACGGTCAATACCTGGCCAACGGTCGGCGCGGTGTTATCCACCGTCAGCGCGCCTACCGGCTCAGCGTTGACCCCCTGCACGAGGACCACTGCCTGATCGGAGAACTGCAGCCGCTCGATATGGGTGAGACGGTCGGTTTCTTCCTTGCCGACATTGTCGGTCACGGTGACGACGTCGGTGCCGACGATATTGAGGGGAACGGTGGGATCGACGACGATGCCGTTGACGGCGATCGTGTAGTTCGCCTGAGGGCCCAGGAAGTTGACGGTGTCGAACGCAGCCCCGCCTGTGGATGTACCGGGCAGGATTTCGCGCACGGCGACGAGCTGGCCGGGGTTGTAGGTGCCGTTGAGCATGAGCGGGATCATCGGCGTCATGCTGTCGAAGGTGGCGATCTCCGGCCCGGTGCCATCGATGTTCTGACGCACGCTGATGCGCACGTTGAGCCAACTGTCGCCGTCGATGAGGTCGCTGCCGCCACGGCCTTCGATGATGTCGCTGCCATCGCCGCCGAGGATGATGTTGCCCGCGCCGAATTGATCGTCGGCCGTCCCGCCAACACCATCGGCACCAAAACCGGCGCTGCCGACGAAGGCCCGCAGGCCGCTGACGAGATCGAAGTTGGTGAGGATGCTGCCCCTGGCCGTGATGTTGGCGATGATGGCCGCGTTTTGTTCATCGCCGCGCAGGAAGTCGGCGAAGGCCGACCCCGACAGGCCCTCCACTTCCGCGAACCGGTCATAGACCGAATCGGCCGATTGCGCCACTGCGCCCACGATATCGCCCGCCGCATTGGGCACCGCGTGATACGGACTGAAGAAAGGAACGACCATGTCGACGGTCACGCCGTACTTGTCATTCTTGTAGGAGGTCCAGTCGAACCCGGACATGCCGTCCATCTTGTCCTGGGCGTCGCTGGCGATGAAGATGTCGTCGCCGCCCTCACCGATCATTTCATCGAATCCGCCAGTGCCGATGAAGATGTCGTTGCCGGGCACATCGTCGGTCAGTGTCGGGCTCATGTTATCGCCGGGCGCACCGTCCTGGGTGCCGCCTTCGATCCAGTCATTGCCTTCGTTGCCGGTCGGCGCGAGGTTGACCTTGGCGCCGAGGATGAAATCGTCGCCCGCACCGCCGAAGGTCATGGTGATGTCTTCGGTGGTGATGATGAAGTCTTTGCCATCGCCGCCGAAGACCAGGTTGTTGAGGCCGAGGGTCGAGTTGCCAGCCTGGATGACGTCGTTGCCGTCCTCGCCGCGCAGGGTGTCGCTGCCGCCGATGTCGGTGATGATGTCGTCGCCGGTACCGCCAAAGACGTTGTCGTTGCCGTAGCCGCCGTCGAGCCGATCGTTGCCGGCGTCGCCATAGACGGTGTCGTCGTCCGAGTCGCCGGCAATGAGGATGTCGTTGCCGGCCGTGCCGCCAAGCACGACCGTATCGCCGCCGGTGTAGTGCAGATAGTTGGTATCCGGGCCCACTGTGTCAGGGTTGTCGCGGATCACCAGCGGCGTGAAATGGTCAATCCGTGGTGAGCCAATCGGGTGGTCCGACGGGCCAAAGGGATCCGCGTTGGCTGGCAGATCGTCGAGCGTGCCGACGATGCCGTCCGGGCCGGCCACCACGCTCTGGTTGAACTGGTGCGTCGGGTCGACCTCCAGGATGAAGGCCGGCGTCTGGAATATGTTGGCCGGCAGGTGTGTTGCATCGGTGTTGAGCATCACCAGATTGGCAAACGAATTGTTCTCAAGCTCAGTGCCGAAGTTGAGTCCCGCGGTGCGGGCCAGATAGTAGAAGCGATCGCCATTCTGCAGGTTTTCCAACTGGGTTTCGAAGACGAAGTTGAAGCTCGAACCCAGCAGGCCGCCAAAGGGCATCTTCTCCTCGGCCAGCCCGCCGATCCAGAAGTCGATGGTGTCAAGGCCGGTGGTGGTCACGTCGTCTGCGGTGTGCAGGATACCGTCCGCGCCGGCGTTGCTGGCCCAGACGCCGGTACTGTTGAGGAAGTCCAGGCGATCAGCCGGCGCCGTGGCGCCGCCGAGCACAAGATCCGCAGCCGCGGCGCGCTTGTCCGCCAGCGTCGTAGCGCCAGTGATGCTTGAATGCGTGCCGTAGGCGGCGATGAAGTTGATCAGCGATTCCGGGTGCTTCATGTGCTGCACGAAATCGGCCCAGCTCGTGTAGGGGGTCAACTGGCTGTCGCCGGTCATGTGGTAGAACTCGCGCCGCGCCTCGTTCAGCGACGGGATGCCGACTTCGCGGCCGCGCGCCAGGTTGAGCGCGGCCAGGTCGAGCGGCAAGCCGACCAGGTTGTTGCGCAGAGCGTCAGTGACGAACTCGTCGATCTCGTTGCCGACTTGCCGCGTGATGCCGCGCACGATGGCGCCAGCCGCCTCCTCAGGAGTGGGGCCGCTCGCAGCAAATTCCAGCGGGTTGAGGAAGGCCGCGATCAGGCCGGTCTGTTGATTGCCCGGGTCAGCCGGATTGCCGTCGCCGACGACGTTGAAGTTGGGGTCGAAACGATCGACCGTCTCCAGCAGCATCGAATGGCCGAAGCGAAACACTGTGTGCGCGAACTCGGCGACGATCGCCGGATTGACCGTGGTGTCATTGCCCATAGGCGCCAGGAAGACGTCCACTTGCGGCTGGATGGTGCGCGCGAACTCCTCGAACACCAGGTGCTGGTACTGCATCTCGGTGCCGAACTTGGCGGCCTGGAACAACCGTTCGCCGTTCCAGTGCAGGCCCGCGATATCGGCCGGTGTCGCTGGCAACGCCGCCAGTTGGGCGTCGGGCATCAGCCACTTGTTCAGGAAATCGAGGTCGGCGGAGGCCAGTATCGTCTCCTTGGTCTGATCGACCAAGCGGTTGTGTTCGCTATGAAAAACGGAATGCACCGTGGTCAGGCCGATGTTCTCGTTGACCCGGCCATCGCCGGCGATGTAGTGCTTGTCGAGCAGCTCGTTGTCGTAAGTGCCGGGGGCTTGCGGGCCACCAATGACGGAGTCTGCGTCAGCCGTCAGGCCGCCAGTCGGATCGGCGCTGTGGGCGATGTCGATGAGGAACTGGTGACCGGTGCGCACGGCGTTCGTCAGGCTGATGGGCGCGGCCCGATTACCTTCCACGAGCACGTCATCGGCCGTGCCGGCAATGCCGTCCGCGCCCTTCATCACGACTTGCGGGAGGCCGTTGGGCCCCTTGATGAAGTTGCCGTACTCATCGGTCGCCAGCAGCGGTACATCGAACACGTCCGCATCGGTCAGGTTGATGCCAAGCAGATCACGGGCCTGGGCCTTGACGACTGCCCAGGTGGCCATGCCGCCGATTTCGACGTCATCAGCGGTGCCAAAATGCCCATCGACACCCAGGTCACGATTGGTGATCAGCTTGCCGGTGGCGACCGGATCGCCGGCGGCGTTGATTTCATACGCGCGCAGGAATACCTGATGCGAGGGATGCGAGCTGTAGGTCTGGTTCTGGTCGACAAAGGGCGAAGTGGTGTTGCTCTGCTCATGGATGTCATCGGCGGTGCCGAGGATGCCGTCGGGGCCGGGCAGATTGGTGGCGCGCGTCAGCACCATGAAGTTGGTCGGGCTGCCCGGCACGAAAAGCGGATCGTCGGGCTGCAACGGAATGAAGACTGTGCCGCTACCGCCCTTGGTGACGAGGTCCAGGCCATGGTCGAAGAACTGGCCAAAGAAAGTCATCCACTGGTTGAACGGCACGGTCAGGCCCGCGTCCGGCGTGATGTTGGGGATCTGGAAGACGGAGACATCGTCAGCGGTGCCGAACAGGCCATCCAGACCGGGGCTGGTGACGAGCTGTGAATCCGGATTGGCCGCTGCGGCCGCGACCGCCGCCGGATTGTTGGGGGTCTGGTCGACGATCAGGTTGCTGATGGTGCGCGGCTGCGAATCGAAGACAAAACCGCTGGTTTGCTGATAGGAGGTCGGCGTGGTACCGCCAGGATCGGTGGGACCGAAGAAACCGACTGGCTGAACCTGCGCGGTATTGAACACCGGCGTCGTCATGCGCGGAAAGAAATTGTCGGCGGCACCGAACTGGGGATTGGCCAGGTTGTTGTCGATGCCGGAGACGGTGCGCAGGCCGAAGGGTACTTCTACGTTCTGCAGCAAGTCAGCCAGACTCGCGCCTGATGCATGCCGTTCCGCGATGAAAATTTGTTCGAGAATGAATTCAAGATCGGACTTGATGAAGCTGGCCATGGCTGTTTCCTCGATGCTTAACCAATCAGGAAACCACGCGCATAAAACCCGGCTGCAAACGCGTGGTTTAGTGCTGAACCCCATAGATGAAAATCGAAAGTTGAACGTCGGAACCTGGTACTACGGGCGCACCGAACCCTTGCCAAATTGCGTGCAATCAGCAGTGCTCGACTGAGGATCAATTCCCCATGACAACCGTATCTACAGGCGGGTATTGCGCCTCAAGGAGGCGACGGCCCATGAGCGCGGATTGAACAGAAGGTGCAACTTGCTAAAGGCCCCGTCACGTATCGGGGCTCTATGCATCTGTTCATGAAGCGCTCTCAGGCATAGGGGGCTTGTCACAGATGCCACACATCCAGCGATCAGAGTCATTGGCCGGAACAGGCTCGCGAAGATCGCCATGGTCCGGGACATCTCGAGGGGTGATGGCACGGTTCTGCGTCCATGCGGCTTCGTCAACAAGCCTTTTATCCATGAGAAAACCGGTATCGACTACGAATTGACTAGTATGTATTGGAGCGTGGTTCCACATGTCTGGTGGAGGCGTCAGGAAATCATTAAAAGCCACACTATTGGTCATGGCCCCCGGCTGTTGTTGCCGGAAATAGCGATTATCCAGACTGATTGAGAATCTTTTTAAAATACTCATCGCGCCTCCCGCCTTTAACCTCAAACGCCCGCATTGCACGCCTTTAAAATTGAGTATTGAGGTGCCACCCGGATGTGTACAGAGACGAAAGCCCAGTCAAATTCCGAGACTTTGGTCAACGAAACGGATCAGACCTTGGTCGAATCAGACACTGACCAAAAGTCCAGTGGCGCACTGCCAGGGAGACAGGGCGCCAGTGCGAAACTGCGCCATTTAAGCCGCTCAACCCAGTTCGTAATCTGCGCCACAATCATTCTGGGCCTGACCATGACGTTCGTTGGAAACCTCGTCAGCCAGAGCATCGAAGAGGCGACGCTGCAAACGGCGGCAGAGACGGGCGCGCGTTACATGCAGAACTTTCTCGAACCATTCGTCCAGGGATTAACCACTGCAAAGGGACTCCCCGATGAAACGATTCAGACCATCGATCATTTGCTGTCCAGCACCTCGCTCAGTACACACGTCCTCTCGGTGAAAATCTGGCTTCCAGACGGCACGATTGTCTACAGCACCGATAAATCCACGGTCCAGAAAACCTTCCCGACAGAAGAGATCTCACAGGCCTTGGCGGGCAAGATCTATACAGAGTTGGACAATGATTTTGAAGGTAATACGGTGGATGATATTGAGGATGCCTTTGAGCGAAGCCTGAATATTCCGCTCTATGAAATTTTTGCTCCATTGCGCGAAGCGGGGACTGGAAAGATTATTGCGGTGGGCGAGTTCTACGAAACCGCGGAAGCGTTACAGCGCGAAATCAATAACGTTCGCAAGAAAGTATGGGCAATTGTTGGCGCGGCAACGACGGCTATGATTTTGCTGTTGTTTTTTATCGTTCGGCGTGGCGACAAGATAATAAAACAGCATGAGGCAGCCCTTAAATGGCGAATGAATGAACAAGCCAGGTTGCACTCAAACAATGCGGCCCTTCAGCGCAAAGTCACTAAAGCCAATCGCGAATTCTCCAGAATCAATGAACTCACCCTGCGCCGGATCGGGGCGGATCTTCATGATGGTCCTGCCCAGCTGTTGTCACTGATTCTGCTGCGCCTTGAGGAGCTCGCAGATTCGCAAGGAGGCGCCGATGCAGAAGCCCTCGAAATGATCAAGCGTGCCGGTGAAGATGCTTTAAACGAAGTGCGGGAAATATCACTCGGCCTGGCACTTCCGGAAGTCAATGACCTGACCCTGCACGATGCGCTGGTATTGCTTGCCGAGCGGCACGAAGAGCGAACCGAGACGCGCGTTGATCTGGCGCTGGACACTCTTCCGGACGACATACCGATCGCGCTTAAAATTGGCATTTACCGCTTCGCCCAGGAAGCGTTGAACAATGCCTATATTCACGCAGGAGGAAAAGGCCAAAAACTCAGCGCCTCTCATACCGAAGGGCTACTGGAAGTACAAGTCGAGGACGCGGGAGTGGGTATTTCAAGCGAGAAACCGAGTGTGCCAGGCCGAGGTAGAACTCGTCTGGGCCTTGTCGGCATGCGCTATCGCGTCGAATCCCTCGGCGGCGTATTCATCATTGAATCGGCGCCCCATGCCGGAACCAAAGCCAGGGCGCAGTTCAAAATCTGATCTGGACCCGAATGATCGTTGTGCTCAAGCCATCGCAAGCGCTTATGGCTCGCTACTCAGCGTCCGCTGTCATTCAAGTCGCGGCGTTGAAGAGCACCACACAGGCTGGATATATGGTCACCTTCCCAATGCCGTAGCACTGCTGCGACCGCCTGCGTGCGGTTACGAACGTGCAGCTTGTACATGACATTCGTCATGTAGTGCTTGATGGTCTTCTCGCAGAGCTCGAGCTTGATGGCAACTTCGCGGTTAGTCAGGCCCTTCGATACCTCCCGGATAACCTGTTCTTCGCGATGGGTCAGCTCGATTTTTTGCTTGTCCCCCGCGTGCTTCCTGATATTGCTTAACAGCTTGCCGGCCAGTTTGGTTGTAATGAAGGTTTCACCCCCGGCAACATTTCTGATGGCTTGTACCAGCTCAGGACCGCTTATGCCTTTCAACGCATACCCCTGCGCGCCCGCTTCGAGGGCGGAATAGGCGTCTTCGATGGACTCGGATACCGTCAGCATCAAAATTTTAACGGCCGGCGAAGAAGCCGAGATCGCTCGCACGGCAGCAAAGCTATCGCCCGGCATATTTACATCCATCAGCAAAACATTCGGGGCAAAACGAGCGGCAATTTCCAGGGCATCATCGGCAGACCCGCCCTGCTCGACCACCTCAAAGTCAGCTATTTTCTTCAGCGCCATTGTGACTCCATCCCTTAACAGCGGGTGATCGTCAACAATGCCAATCTTGATCATGGAATTCATAAGAAGCTCCTCATCAGAGGCGATGGAGCCGCATGCTGGCGTCGCGCGTATCATTTTTTTACCCCTCGCGTCATGCCGAGTCCGACAAGCCCCCTCGTCTCCATGATGCCCGGGACGACAGATGTTGCGGGCTCCAGAGGGGCTGCAACAAATGAGCCATTACCCCAGGGCGAAGAAAAAGCTCAGATTAATGAAGAGGATATTTCTTAATATTTCAAACGAGAGAAAGGGTGAGGGGGGAATTTTCCTCAAATCTGGTGGTAACCGCCCGTTGGGGTGGGTGAAATGCCCCATTTATGGAGACTGTTCACCCGGCCGCTTTTGGCGGGATTTGCTTGCCCTCGCAGCCTGGCGGATTTTGCTGATCTGGCTCGATGCAATGCTGCGGGACGGCGCCCATGGCGGTGCCGGACGGTCTGTTGCAGACCGTCACTCCCACAGTTGGCTAATCAGGGTTTGCGCGCAATGATCACCTGGCTCTTCGCCACCACGGCATCCAGCGCCTGCTTGATCTGTGCGCCCCGTGGCGAAGCCAGGATCGCCTGCCAGGTATCCGCCCAGTGGTTGAGCAACGGATGGTCCGGGTTGCTGAAATCGACCTTGGCTTCCCAGAACAACAACATCCACATCGACCAGTAGAATCCGTACTGGCTGTGGCTGATCACTTCCAGGCCGGCATCGCTGACCATGGCCTTGAACTGCTCTTCGCTGATGATGCGAATGTGGTTGGGCTTCTGGAAATACTCGGCCGCCGCGATGTCTTTCTGCAGGTCTTCAGAGCTTGGATGCGGGACGCTCAGCAGGTACAGCGCGCCCGGTTTACCGACGCGCACCAGTTCAGCGAGAAACTGCGCCGGATCGTCCACGTGCTCGATGACCTCGGTCGACACCACCCGCGTGGCGGTCGCGTCGGCAATCGGCAGCGGGTTGCAGTCGGTGACATGGCACTCGACGTCGCGGGCCGGTGTATCGCCCAGGCGCTGGCGGGTCGCTTCGACCTTGGCCGCGTCGATATCGGCGATGATGATCTTCGCCCCGCGCATCCCGCAGAAATGCACGTTGCCGCCGTCGCCACAGCCCACATCCAGCAGTGTGTCCTCGGGGGTCACCGGAAAGCCGGTGAACAGCTCGCCCGTCTGCTGATTGAACCAGCCACTGAGCATCGCGTCGTGCAGGCCGAGCATATAGGGATCGACCTTCTCCGCCACTGGCGCCACGGGCGGTGTCTCTGGCTGCACAGGCGCGGGCGTGCCCGCCGTGAGTTTCTTCAAAAGGCTCAGCATGAGGTGGCTCCAGAGGATGAGACGGCTGTTCGGGAGGTGCCCAGGCGCTTGACCAGCGAGGCGCCGCGGTTGCGCATGGGCATTTCGATGTAGCGATAGTTGAGTTCGCTCAGCAGCACGATCAGGCCGCCAGCCATCAGCAACATCAGAATCGGATGGCCAGCCGGACTGGGCAGCCCGGCAGCCTGTAAACGGAAAATGAATTCGCGGACCAGCAAGTAGGCCGGGATATGGATCAGGTAAATCCCGTAGGAACGGCTGCCGACCCACGTCATCAGGTTCTTGAACATGCCGCGCGGCAACAGGTAATCGCGGTTGTAGGACGCGATCCAGACGAGCACCGCGCACAGCACCGCAATCACGCCGATCCGGTAAGAAGTGAAGGTGAAACGATCCGTTGCCATGAAGCTGAGCAGCAGCGCCACCGCGACCAGTGCGGCAACACCCGCCCATGGACGACGCAAGCATGTTGGTTCCCAGCGCAGGTACGACGGTTGCGTACTCCACATCGCCAACAGCACGCCAAGGGCCAGCGCGTCGGTGCGCACCACCATCAGGATCGGCGTGCGCAGGGTGAACAATTGCAGCGCCACCAACGCCAGCAACGCCCAGACCAGGTGTTTGCGAAACAGCACGATCATCAGCGGAAACAGCAGGTAGAACTGCTCTTCCAGCGCCAGGCTCCAGTACACGAAGCTGGTGCCGTACTCATAGCGATAGAAACTGTCGGCAAAGCGGAAATTGGCGTACTGCGCGACGCCGGCCAGGGTCGCCTGAATGTTTGCGTGCAGCGTGCCGAACGCGCCGGAGCGGTTGAGAAAAAGGCACGCCAGTAACATCAGGGCCAGCCATAACCAGGCCGACGGCAGCAAACGAAAGGCCCGGCGTAACCAGAAGTTGCGCGTCTGCTGCCAATATTCCCGGCGCGTTGTGCAGCGGCGCATGGCCGGGATCAGGCTGCGGGCAATGACGAAGCCCGAGATCGCGAAAAACAGATCCACGCCCCACCACGGCTGGCCGTACGGCGTGATGCTCTGCAACAACGGCACAGCCGCCGCGAACAGGCTGTCCTGCAGGTGATGAAACAGCACGCCAAGCACCGCAATGCCGCGCAACAACTCGATGTCCATGATCCGTTTTTCGTTGCTCATGCGCCCTCCTGGACATGAGGTTTGCGGGCAATGATCACCTGGCTCTTGGGCATGAACCGGTCGAGCATCTGCTTGATCGCCAAGCCGTCCGGCTGGGCCAACAAGTCCTGCCAGGTTTTCGCCCAGCTCTCCATCAGCGGCGGATACGGCGCCTGGATCCGGTCGCGAACCGCACCACCCAAATCACGCCCGGCGGCCCGCTCGCTGGCCCAGAAAAAGATCATGCCCATGACCCAGAAAAAACCAGTGGCCTGGCGATGCTCGATGACCAGGCCCGCGTCTTCCACCAGGGCGGCGAATCGCTCGGCGCTGAAAATCTGCACGTGATTGGGCGATTGAAAATAGCTGGCCGGGGCGATGCCCTTCTGCAAATGCTCGCCCACCGGGGACGGCACGCTCAGCAGGTACAACGCACCGGGGCGGCCCATGCGCACCAGTTCGGCCATGAAAGGCTCTGGCTGATCGATGTGTTCGAGCACTTCCATGCACACGACTTTACTGGCGCAGCCACCGGCCAAGGGCAGCGGCAAACTGTTGCTGACCAGTCCCAGGTTCGGTTTGTCCGATTGCGCGGCCACTTGCCGGGCAAGCTCGCGGACCTTGTCGTGCTCACTGTCGGTGAAGATCACCGAAGCGCCCTGGCGGACCGCGAACAAGGTGGCCACGCCTTCGCCGCAACCGACATCCAGCAAGGTGTCGTCGGCAGTGATGGCAAAGCCCTTGAGCAATTCGCCGCTGTCGCCTGAAAACCACCCGTCATGCATTGCATCGTGCAAGCCCACATCTCTTGGTGACACGCGGGATTGCTCGACCGGCAACGGCGCGGGCTGGGGCTCGGGTTTCGTCTCTGGAAAGAAACGTCTGACCAATGCGCGAATCATGCCTCAGGGGTTTCCACGGCACGGTTCTCGAACAGACGCTCAAAAAAAACGGCAAGCCGCTGCTCGGCAGTGGCCTGGCTGCAGAATTTCCTGAGGCTGGTCACTGCGTGCACGGACATCTGTGCATAACGCTCGGGATCACCCTTGGCCACGTCATAGCTTGATTGGTAAGCCCTGCACAAAGACGCCCAATTGGTGACGTAGCGCAAGGTACGAAACGCCCTGCGCGGATCATGTGGCCAGGCCGTCAGCTCGTCGGTGGAGTCAATCAGGAATGCATTATCGGCATCCAGATAATCGATCATCGCCGTAGTTCGTGGCGCCACCGCCGGTTTGCCACAGGACATGAACTCCATCAGCGGAAGACATTGGCCTTCGCCGTAGGACGTGTTGACCACGTAACTCGTGGCTTGCACCAGTTGCTCATAGTCCGCGTCAGCCAGATAACCGTAAATCAGCACGACCCGGCAGCGGTAAGACTGGTTTTTGTACAAGTGGTGAAGGATGTCAGTCAGCGCTTCTTCGGCATCGTGGTGCGTCAATTTGAGCACCAGCGTTGCGTCCTCCACCTCGCGAAACGTCACGCAAAAGGCACTGAGCATGTCTTCCCAATTCTTGCGTCCATCACCGGGGTTGAACACCGAGGTGTAAATAACGCCATCGAGAACCAACTCGTGTTCACTCGCCGGGGCCTCGAAATCAATCCCCACACCTTCGCGGGTTGCCACGGGGCCGAAGGCTCGCAAGTCGAGTTCACGGCTGTCTGCCAGCAACCCCTTGAGCGTCAACCGCACCTGATTGGCCAAGGGCTGACGTTGCAAGTGGGCGCCGCGCTCGGAAAAACGGTCCCATACAGGGGCTGGTACCGCGATGATCGGAAAGTCGGCGCCCATCGCATCGCGCACCGCATTCACGGTGTAGCTGGAATGTGTAATCGCCGCACCCGCTGCCCGCAACACCGTGCGCCAGTCGTTGAGCGGGTCTCCGGCAAAGGGTTCGTTGGGGATGGTGCTGAATTCCCACGCGAACACCGGCAGCGTCGGGCAGGTGAAATTGACCGGCGTACGATGAGGCGGTGAGAACGACAGGAACACGCACGCTTCACCACGGGACAAACAATCCATGTACAAGGCATCGACTTCGACCTGCGGGTCGCTGACCTCTACCACTCGCCCCAGCCGCTCCAGCACGGGGCGGTACTCCTTGAGCACGAAGTAATAGCTGTACTCCGAGCGGCCAAGGTTCTGGGCAATGGTGTACTGGTTGGTTTCCGAATGAATGATGATCAGCATGAGGCGTTATCCGTCACGGTTGCTGTCGGCAAAGCCTGTGGCGCCAGCCCGAAAAAATCCGCCATGCGCTTCTGCACCGGGTCGAAAGCGCAGTAACCGTGCATGCGTTCGACGGCGGCGAGGGACATGCGCTGATACTCCAGCGGTTGCTCCTTGGCCAGACGGTAGCTGTTTTCGTAAGCGGTTTTCAGCGAACCCCAATCCGGCCGATAACGCAGGGTGCGGTAAATGATGCGAGTGTCCTGCGGCCAGATGGTCAGCTCTTCGCTGGACTTGACCACAAACGCCACGCGCTCATCGATGTAGTCCTCCATGGCCGTGTGATCCGGGGCAATCACCGGTTTACCGCTGGCCATGAACTCCATCAACGGCAGGCACAGCCCCTCGCAGCGCGAGGCATTGACGTAGTAACTGGCAGCTTCGTACAGCCGGGCATATTGCGGGTCGTCCAGGTAGCCGTGCATGACCACCACCCGACAGGCGAACGGGGACAGCTGCGCAAGCAACGTCATCAGTTCATCGTGGTAGGACGACAGATCGCTTTGGGTAATCTTCAGCACCAGCGTCGCGTCAGGCGTTTCGCGGAACGCCCAGCAGAATGCGGTGATCAGTTGATGCCAGTTCTTGCGACCGTCACGCGGGTTGAACACGGTGACGTACACCACACCATCAACCTGTGTTTCGACCTGGGCGGTGGTGTCCGGCCACTGTCGCGGTTCCGGCTCGGGCATTGCGATCGTCTGCGGGCCGGCGATGGACGGCAACCAGTCAGCAAGACGCTCATGGGCGGCTTCCGACAACAAGTCACGAATCCCTTCCCAATACCACTGGCTTAGAAAATGAGTGCGATGCACCGGGACCGGCAGCGATTTGCCTTTGTCCAGGCGCCACATGTGTAGGTAATGGCGAGCAATCACCAAGCGGCGCTTGAGCGTCAGCGGCGGTGGCTTCAATGCCTCCAGCTCGGCCTCGAGCGCCGCCAGTTCCTCGGCGGTCGGCACGACGGGAATCAGTGCATCAGCGCTCAGTCCGAGTGTGCGTGTATCGAAGATGCAACCCTTGATGTCCAGGGTCGAGCCGGTGCTGATCGGGACGCCGGTCTGGCGACTCCGGATGTCGGCGAAGCTTTCCCACAACGGCGTCGGCAACACCAGCACGGGAAAGTCTTCACCCATGGCCCGACGAATGGCCCGGGCGGTATGGCTGGAGAGTGTGATCACCCGCCCCTGCCGCGCCAGCATTTGTGTCCAGTCCTGGCGCGGGTCGTTATCCCATTGTTCATCGGGAATCGAATCGAACTCCCAGGCCACCACACAGATCGTCGGGCACTCAAGGTCGTTCGGGGTTTTCTGCGGCGGCGTAAACGACAGGAACAGACTGTCTTCGCCAGCGGCCAATAACTGTTTGTAGAGTGGATCGACCTCGGCGGTGGAGGACACCACATGCACTCGCCCAAGGCTTTCGAGCACAGGGCGATAGGCCTTGAGCACGAAGTAATAACTGTATTCGGGACGACCGAGGCTCTGGCTGATGGAGCCGTCGTTGATATCCGAGTAAAGAATGAAATTCATGGCATCCCACGATGAAACCGCCATCCCGACAGCCTCACTCTGTGACGGTAAAGCCATGGATCGAGTGGGCATGCGCCAGTCCTCGTCCATCGTCTTTTTGCCCGTCTACGTTCTTGTTTTAAAGGACAGATTCGCGGAGTCTCGGAGCAATCCACACGAACCCCGGGTAATCGTGACGAGGGGCATTCTAAACACATCCATCGAGGGTTCGTGAACCGTCCGACGAGAATAAATCAGGCTACGCTGAGGAGAACTGACCGGTCACGATTGGACTTGTTGAAATTACCGAGCAAATGGCACAGATTGGCTACCAAACAACTACAACAAACATTTCAGCCGTCTTTCGAGCCATCCTTTTGACTCATGAAACTTTCCATAAAGCCTGTGGGAACTGGATGAAATGTATGACCAAGGGGCCGCTGTTTGAAAAAACGTCTGTTTGTCACGGGTCTGAGTGGATTCGTAGGACAACACATCCAATCGCGTTTGCAAGCTGACGCCTCGGAATGGGAACTGTTGCCTGTTCCCGGGCGCTACGATCTTGCCGCGCCGGATAGCCTCGAAGGCTTGTGGCCGGTCATGCCAGATGCGGTGATTCACCTGGCCGGCCAGACGTTCGTCCCGCAGGCTTTTCGTGATCCGGCCGCTACCCTGAACATCAATCTGCTGGGCACCCTGAACCTGCTGCAAGCCCTCAAGGCACGCGGCTTCAGCGGCACGTTTTTGTACGTCAGCTCCGGCGATGTCTATGGCCAGGTCGCGCAAGAGCATCTGCCCATCACTGAATTGCAACCACCCTGCCCGCGCAATCCCTATGCCGTGAGCAAACTGTCGGCAGAGTTCCTGAGTTTGCAGTGGGGCCTGAGCGAAGGCTGGCCGGTGCTGGTCGCACGCCCGTTCAACCATATCGGCAGCGGGCAGAAAGACAGCTTCGTCATCGCCGGCGCCGCGCGTCAGATCTGCCGGATCAAACAAGGCCTGCAGGCACCACGACTGGAGGTCGGGGACGTCGACGTCACGCGCGATTTCCTCGATGTCGGGGACGTGGTCTCGGCCTACCTGGCCTTGCTGGACAAAGGCACGCCGGGGCAGGTCTACAACATTTGCTCGGGGCGCGAGCAGAGCATTCGCAGTTTGATCGAACAACTGGCAGATCTTGCCCAGGTCGATCTGCAACTGGTCCAGGACCCTGCGCGACTTCGCCGCGCGGATCAGCGTCGGGTGTGTGGCAGCCCAGCCAGGCTGGCCCAAACCACCGGATGGAAGTCTGAAATCACAACACAACAATCCCTGCGGGCGATCCTGTCCGACTGGGAGAAGCGAGTACGACAAGAATGACTAAAAGTGCATTGATCACGGGGATCACCGGCCAGGATGGCGCGTATCTGGCCAAACTGCTGCTCGACAAGGGTTACAAAGTCCACGGCCTGGTCGCGCGTCGCAGCAGCGACTCACGCTGGCGCCTGCGCGAGATGGGGGTCGAGGCGGACATCGTCTACCTGGACGGCGACATGGCCGATGCCTGTTCAGTGCAGCGCGCGGTGATCAAGTCGGCGCCGGACGAGGTCTACAACCTCGCCGCGCAAAGCTTTGTCGCGGCCTCCTGGGATCAACCGGTGACCACCGGCATCGTTGACGGCCTGGGCGTTACCCACCTGCTCGAAGCGATCCGCCAGTTCAGTCCGCACACGCGTTTCTACCAGGCATCCACCAGCGAAATGTTCGGCCTGATCCAGGCCGAGCAGCAGGACGAGAACACGCCGTTCTATCCGCGCAGCCCTTATGGCGTGGCCAAGCTGTATGGCCACTGGATCACCGTGAACTACCGCGAAAGTTTCAACCTGCACGCCAGCAGCGGGATTCTGTTCAACCATGAATCACCGTTGCGCGGCATCGAGTTCGTGACGCGCAAAGTCACCGACGCCGCCGCGCGCATCAAGCAGGGCAAGCAGCAGGAACTGCGCCTGGGCAACATCGACGCCAAGCGCGACTGGGGTTTTGCCGGGGACTACGTCGAAGCCATGTGGCTGATGCTGCAACAGGACAAACCCGACGACTTCGTGGTCGCCACCGGCGTGACCACCACCGTGCGCGAGATGTGCCGGATCGCCTTCGATCACGTGGGCCTGAACTACCGCGATTTCGTGAAGATCGACCCGGCGTTCTTCCGCCCGGCCGAAGTTGAAGTGCTGCTCGGCAACCCGGCCAAGGCCCAGCGAGTGCTGGGCTGGAAACCCAAGACAGACCTGGACACCTTGATCCGCATGATGATGGATGCGGACATGAAACGCGTCGCCAAGGAGTAGGCCATGCTGATTCCCGTGATTCTCTCCGGCGGTGCCGGGACAAGGTTGTGGCCGGTATCGCGTGAAGGCCATCCCAAACCGTTCATGGCCTTGCCTGACGGCCAGTCGCTGCTGGGCAAGACCTATCGGCGTGCCGCCGAGCTGCTCGACGGCTGGGGCGATATCGTCACGGTGACCAACCGCGAGTACTACTTCCAGAGCAAGGATCATTTTCGGGACGCACACCTTGGCCGCCATCGCGGCCACTTCCTGCTGGAGCCGACGGGGCGCAATACGGCGCCGGCGATTGCCGCCGCCGCCCTCTCCCTCCAGGCCCTTCACGGCGACGACGCGATCATGCTGGTCATGCCCGCCGACCATCTGATCGTCAATGTCGAGGCGTTGAAGGACGCGGTCGAGCATGCCGTGACGCTGGCCAGGCGCGGTCACCTGGTGACCTTCGGTGTGGTGCCGACGGCGCCGGAAACCGGTTTTGGCTACATTGAGGCCGGCACACCGCTGGACGACAAAGGCGCTGCCAGCGTGCGGCGCTTCGTCGAAAAGCCCGACCTGCAAACCGCGACGCATTACGTGGAAAGCGGCAACTTCCTGTGGAACTCCGGGATGTTCTGCTTCTCGGTCGCCACCCTGCTGGCCGAACTGCAAATTCATGCGCCCACGTTGCTGGAGCAGACGCAAACCTGCATGACCGCCAGCGCTGCGGTGGAAAACGCCGGGAGCGTGCAACAGGAACTGTCACCGGTATTGTTTGGCGAGATCATGGACATTTCCATCGACTACGCGTTGATGGAGCGCTCCGACAAGGTGGTCGTCGTGCCGGCCCGTTTCGACTGGAGCGACATCGGCTCCTGGGGTGCGGTAGCCGCGCTGGTACCGGCGGACGCACAGAACAACCGCACCGTCGGCGAGTCGATTTTCATCGACAGCCACAACAATTTCGTCCAGAGCGATAACCGCCTGGTCGCGACCGTGGGCGTGGACAACCTGATCATCGTCGACACCGCCGACGCGGTGCTGGTGGCCCACGCCGATCGCGCCCAGGATGTGCGTCGGGTGGCCAGGCAACTCAAGGACAAAGAGCACGAAGCCTATCGCCTGCACCGTACGGTCAGCAGGCCATGGGGCACCTACACCGTGCTGGAGGAAGGCCCGCGCTTCAAGATCAAGCGCATCGTGGTCAAGCCAGGCGCCAAGTTGTCGTTGCAGATGCACCACCATCGCAATGAACACTGGGTGGTGGTCGAAGGCATGGCCAAGGTCACCAACAACGGCACCGGCACTCACCTGGTGGCCAAGAACGAGTCGACCTTCATTGCCGCCGGTCACAAGCATCGCCTGGAGAACCCCGGCGTGATCGACCTTGTGATCATCGAAGTGCAAAGCGGCGAATACCTGGGAGAGGACGACATCGTCCGCTTCGAAGATCAATACGGCCGGACGGTTTGAATGCTGCTTTCCCTTTACCGCACGCTGAGCAGCTATCGGGGGTTCATCCTCGGTAGCGTCCAGCGAGAGTTTCAGGCTCGTTATCGCAATTCGTTGTTCGGTGCCCTGTGGACCGTGCTCAATCCGCTGTCGATGATCATTGTCTACACCGTGATTTTTTCCCACATCATGCGTGCCCGTTTGCCAGGGGTAGATGACGGCATGGCCTACAGCATCTATCTCTGCGCCGGGTTGTTGACCTGGGGCCTGTTCGCGGAAATCACGGTGCGCAGCCAGAACATGTTTCTGGATAACGCCAACCTGCTAAAGAAAATCAGCTTCCCACGGATCTGCTTGCCAGTGATCGTGCTGTTGAATGCCGGTATCAACTTCGCAATCATCATCAGCCTGTTCCTCGGTTTTCTGTTGATCACCGGTCGACTACCGGGCCTGGCGCTGTTGGCGCTCATTCCTCTGCTGGCGTTACAGGTGATGTTCTGTACCGGGCTGGGGATTATTCTTGGCGTATTGAATGTGTTTTTTCGCGATGTCGGGCAATTTTTCGCCATCTGTCTGCAGTTCTGGTTCTGGTTGACGCCAATCGTTTACCCGATGAGCATCCTGCCCGATTGGGTGCAGCGCTTGTTGCAACTCAATCCCCTGACCAACCTGATCACCAGCTACCAGAACATCTTCCTGTACGGCCAATGGCCCGTCTGGAGTTCGCTGCTGCCGATCATGGTCGCCAGCGTATTGCTCTTCGCCTTCGGGCTGCGGCTGTTTCGCCAGAGGGTCGGTGAAATGGTGGATGAACTCTGATGGGGCACATACGCGTCACCGGCCTGGGCAAGGCCTATAAACAATACCCTACACGCTGGAGTCGACTGGTTGAATGGCTGGTCCCGTTCTCGCCGATCCGCCATCGTCAGCACTGGGTGCTACAGGACGTGACCTTCCAGATTGCCCCCGGAGAATCGGTGGGTATCGTCGGGATCAACGGTGCCGGCAAGAGCACCTTGTTGAAGATGATCACCGGCACCACCCAACCCACCTGCGGCACTATTGAGCTCGAAGGCCGCGTCGCCGCCCTGCTGGAATTGGGCATGGGTTTTCATGCGGACTTTACCGGTCGGCAGAATGCGGTCATGGCCGGGCAACTGCTGGGTATGCAGGTCGAAGAGATAGAAGCGTTGATGCCGGAAATCGAACGTTTCGCGGAAATAGGCGACGCCATCGACCACCCGGTGCGCACCTATTCCAGCGGTATGCAAATGCGTCTGGCGTTCAGCGTGGCCACCGCGCGGCGCCCGGACATATTGATCGTCGACGAAGCACTGTCGGTGGGCGACGCCTACTTTCAGCACAAAAGTTTCGACCGCATCCGCAGCTTTCGCAAAGCCGGTACCACGCTGCTGATCGTCTCCCATGACCGAGGGGCGATTCAGTCGATCTGCGACTCGGCGATCCTCCTGGAAAACGGCCACATGGCCATGCACGACACACCCGAAGCCGTCATGGATTACTACAACGCCCTGCTCGCCGAGCGTGAAGGACAGACCGTGCGCCAGGAAGCCCTCGCTGGCGGCCAGGTCAGTACCATTTCGGGTACGGGTGAAGCCAGGATTCTGACCGTGCGCTTGCTCGACAAACATGAACGCCCCATCGACGCCGCCGAAGTCGGCCAGCCGGTCGTGCTGGAGGTGAATGTCGAGGTTCGCCAGGACATCGAACGGCTGGTACTGGGCTTCATGATCAAGGATCGCCTGGGCCAGGCCATGTACGGCATCAACACCCATCGCCTGGATCAGGCGCTGACCGATCTGCAAGCTGGCGAGCGCGTGACCTATCGCTTTGCTTTCGTCATGGGGTTGGGCAAGGGTAACTATTCCGTGGCGTTGAGCTTGTCACGCCTGGATTCGCACCTGGACCGCAACTTCGAGTGGCGCGATTACGGGTTGGTGTTCCATGTGATCAACAACCGGCACGAAGATTTTGTCGGCTGCTCGTGGCTGGCCGCGAAGACCACTGTCACGCGCTCGGGCGCGCCGGTCACTCCGGAGATCACGCCATGACGCGTCTTTTGGTGGAGTGCACGCACGTATTCCAGCACCCCAAGGTCAATTCGGGCATTCAGCGAGTGGTGCGCAACGTCGTCAATCAGCTACCGGAGTCTGTCGACGGCGTTGAATGCATCCCGGTTGTGTTGCTTAACGGCAAACTCTATCGGGTACTGAAACTCGGCGCGCTGAACATTCCGTTTTTCGATGCCTTGATGATCTTTGGCGGACGACTTGGGCGCTTGGCTCACCGCTTCTGGCAACTGCATCAGCGCCTGCACAACCGAAGCAACTCGCGGGTGATCAAGCGCCTGCTGCACGTGGCTTACCGGGTGACCGCGGTTACCTGCTTCGGCCTTCCACTGCGTGTGATCGAGGGCATCAACCGGTATCAATTGCCCAAACGTTGCACGCCGCTGCAGCACCAACCGGGAGATCAACTGGTGTTGCTGGATTCGTCCTGGCACACCGACTTTTTCCCGTTTGCCGAACAGCTCAAACGTGAAGGCGTGGGCATTGTTTCAGTGATCTACGATTTGATTCCCCTGACTCACCCACAGTTCTACGACACACGGCTGGTGCGGGTATTCAACGAGTGGTTCGACTGGATCACTCAAACCGCCGATGGCTACGTGGCCATTTCCGCCACTGTGCGTGACCAGGTGCGTGAGGAATTGCAGCGCCGCCTGGGTCCTGCCAAGACCAGTGAATTGTGGTTCGACTATTTCCACCTCGGCTCCGAACTGGATCTGAGCGAAGCCACGGCCGACGCCGAGCCCCGCCTGACGCGCATTTTCAAAACGCCAGAACCGGTGTTTTTGATGGTCAGTACCATCGAGCCGCGCAAAAACCACGACTACCTGCTGGACGCCTTCGAGCGGGTCTGGGCGGCAGGCTCCAATGCCCGGCTGTGCATTGCCGGGCGCGTCGGCTGGAAATGCGATGCACTGCTGGCCCGGGTCCGTAATCACCCGCAGCTGAACCAACGACTGTTCATGTTCAATGACCTGAGCGATACCAGCCTCGAACATGCCTACACCCACGCCAGCTCACTGGTGTTTCCGTCTTTTGTGGAAGGCTTCGGCCTGCCGCTGGTAGAAGCCATGCAGCGTGGACTGCCGGCCATGGGCAGTGACATTGCGGTCTTTCGCGAAATCGGCGGTGAGTTCATGGCGTACTTCGATCTGGCCGAGCCACAAAGCCTGGCTGATCTGGTCATTCGTTTCGAGAACAGCGGTCAATTCCCGGCCACTCGCGACGTCGCGGATTGGCGCTGGATCGGCTGGCGTGAAGCCAGTGCGCAATTGGCCGAACGCACACTGCGCAATCTCTCGGACGTGCCGCTCATACAAGAGAGGCAACATGCGCATTGCCCTTAACGCCCGGATTCTCCAGGCACCGCGAACCGGCATCGGCCACTACGTCGCTGAACTTGCGAACGCCCTGGCAGGTGAACCGGATATTGAACTGGCGCTGTTTCATGGCTGGGGCTGGAGTACTGTGCTGCCTGAAGCGGCCATGCCCGGTTATTCCCGACTGACACCATTGCTGCGGCAGATTCCGGGTGCCTATCAGGCCCGACGGTGGCTGGAGCAGAAACGCTTCGATCAAGGTCGCGCGCAAGCCATCGACCTCTACCACGAACCGAGTTTGTGGCCGTTGTCATTCGATGGCCCGACCGTCATCACCCTGCATGACCTGACTCACCTGCACTATCCCGAAACGCAGCCACCGGCGCGCTTGCGAGAAATCGAACGGCGCGTGGCCGACGGCGTGCGACAGGCAAGCCTGATTCTTACCGACTCGCAGTTCATTGCTGGCGAAGCCCAGGCACATTTCGGGTTACCGGCCGAGCGTTTTGTCGTCGCCCCTCTCGGTGTAGCCGCGCGTTTTCACCCGCGCTCCCCCGAGGCTATCGACGCCGTACTCAAAAGCCATGGCGTCGAAACGCGGGAGTATTTTCTCTGCGTCGGCACCCTGGAGCCGCGCAAGAACCTGACCCTGGCCCTGCGTGCCCATGCCCGACTGCCGGAAACCGTGCGCCAGCGTTTTCCGTTGCTGATCGCTGGCATGGCCGGCTGGCAGCGTGAGCAGTTCAACGACGAACTACGTTCGGCCCTCGCCTCAGGTCATGTGTGCCTTCTGGGGTACCTGCCCGATGAGGATCTGGCGCAGCTGCTGGCCGGTGCCCGGGCACTGGTCTTCCCCTCGTTGTACGAAGGGTTCGGCCTGCCGGTGCTGGAAGCCATGGCGAGTGGCACCCCGGTGATTCTGACGGGCGAATCGGCGATGCCGGAAGTGGCTGGCGATGCCGGCAACTATATCGAAACCCACGATCCGGACACGTTGCGCGATGCCATGCAGCGATTGATCGACGACCCGGCGCACTGGCAGGCCTGTCGCGAGGCGGGTTTGCAAAGGACGAAGCTTTTTTCCTGGGAGCGTTGCGCGACGGTGACTGCCCGCGCCTACCGCCAGGCTATGGAGAACTGATATGCGCGTTCTGCACTTTTACAAAACCTACTTGCCCGACTCCATGGGTGGCATCGAGCAAGTCATTTTCCAGATGAGCGAAAGCGGTGCGCGCCATGGTGTCGACAGCACGGTACTGACCCTGAGCAATAACCCGGCGCCGGACGTGTTGCAGATCCGCGAGCACCAGGTGCGACAGGCCAGGATGGACTTTCAACTCGCCTCCACGGGTTTTTCCTACAGCGTGTTCAAGCAGTTTCGTGAGCTCGCGGCTGAGGCCGACGTGGTCAACTACCACTTCCCCTGGCCCTTCATGGACCTGGTGCACTTTGTCAGTGCCAGCAAAAAACCCTGCGTGGTGAGTTACCACTCCGACATCATTCGCCAGCGTCATCTGCTCAAACTGTACCGTCCATTGATGCGCCGGTTCCTGGACAGCGCGGATCGAATCGCCGTGGCGTCCCCCAACTACTTTCACACCAGCGATGTGCTCAAGGACTACCGGGACAAGACCCGGGTCATTACCTACGGCCTGGACAAGTCGGGTTATCCGAAGCACGACGCGGCACGGACCGAGCGCTGGCGCCAGAAGCTGGGGGACAAGTTCTTCCTGTTCGTCGGGGTGATGCGCTATTACAAAGGGCTGCACATCCTGCTTGAAGCGATGCAGGGGCTGAACTATCCCGTGGTGATCGTCGGCGCCGGCCCGCTGGAAGCAGAACTGCATGCCCAGGCCAGGGCGCTGGGCCTGCAGAACCTGCACTTCCTCGGCTTCCTCGGTGACGAAGACAAGGTCGCCCTGCTCGAGCTGAGTTATGCGGTGGTGTTCCCGTCACACCTGCGCTCCGAAGCCTTTGGCATTTCGCTGCTGGAAGGCGCGATGTATGGCAAACCGATGATCTCCAGTGAGATTGGCACGGGCACCAGTTACATCAACATCCACAACGAGACCGGGCTGGTGGTGCCGCCGAGCAATCCATTGGCGTTCCGCGAGGCGATGCGCACGCTTTGGGAAAACCCGCTGCTGGCAGCACAAATGGGCGAGAAGGCGCAGGCCCGCTATCAAAATCTGTTTACCGCGGACGAAATGGGCCGCAAATGGGCGGCCTTGTATGAGGAGCTGCTGGAAGAAAAAGCCCTCGCCTACGCATGACGCCGATCCGGCGATGTAGAATTTCCATGGCTTGCGCACGCCGTGTGCAGGCCGTCGACTTTCTCTATCAACCTTTTCCTGACTGCTGACCGCCTATGCAACGCCTGCTCAATGACCGTCTGGACTGGAACCTGCTGCGCACCTTTCGAGTGATTGGCCAGGAGCTGAGCATCAGCCGCGCCGCCGCCCGCCTGCACCTGACGCAACCGGCCGTGAGCCAGGCCCTCAAGCGCCTGGAAGAACAACTGGGCCGCCAGTTGATTGCCCGCCGCGGGCCACGCTTTGCCCTGACCGAAGTCGGCGAGCAGATCTTCGCCCTGGCCGGGGAGATCTACGGGCAAATGTCCCAGGTCAGCAGTGTGCTGGATCAACCGGCCGACGAAGTGATCGGCAAAGTGCGGTTGCTGATCATCAGCCGGATCTTCTCCGAACGCTTTGATGACTTCCTCGCCGACTTCCATCGCCAATACCCGCGTGTGGATCTGGAAGTCGATGTGATGCGCAGCTCCGACATCGTCAGCGCCCTCCAGGAAAAAACCGCGACCTTGGGCCTCAGCCTCAATCGGCGCCCGCAGCCACGCCTGCAGCAGCGCTTGTTCCTGCGTCAGCGCTATGCGTTTTTCTGCGGCAAGCATCATGCGATGTTCGGCCAACAGGACGTCGCCGAAGGGGATTTGCAACGGGAGAACTTCGTCAGTTTCACCAGCGACCAGATCGGCGGCATGCTCTCGCCACTGACGATTTTCCGCGATCAGCAGGGTTTCAGCGGCCGCATCGTCGCCTCGTCACCGAGCCTGGAGGAAGTCCGGCGATTGGTGATCGCCGGCTTCGGTATCGGCTGTTTGCCCGAGCACGTGGTGGCGGCCGACGTCGACGCCGGATTGCTCTGGCGCCTGCCGCCCCACGAAGGGATTGCCGATGTCGACATTCATTTGCTGTGGAACCGCGAACAGCGCATGAGCCGGGCCGAGACGATCTTTCTCGAAACCCTGCAACAACGGCTGACAGACTAGACGCGCAAGACCTGTGCGACCGGCTCACCGGCGCGCAGGCGTTCGAGCAGGCGCGGCTCGGCGCGATCCGAGGCCAGCGCCTGCTCGATGACAGCCACCGCCGATGCCGTGTCAAGAAACAACACGCCGTTATCGTCCGCCAGCACCCAATCCCCCGGTTGCACCCTCACCCCGGCGCAGTGGATGGGCTGATTGATTGCACTGTCGCCGCGACCGTGCAGCTTGGTGGTCAACAGGCTGGTGCCACGGGCGAACACCGGTAACCCGGCTTCGCGCAGCTCCAGCAGATCAGTCACCGCGCCGTCCACGACAATGGCCACCGCCCCGGCGCAGTGTGCCGCGCAGCTCGTCACCGCCCCGACCGGGGCGTGCCGATCGTCGCCCCCGGTGTCGATCACCAACACGTCGCCCGGCCTGATCCGCGCCAGGGCCTGGTTGACGGCAATGGCATCGGCGCCCACCAGTTTCAGGGTCAACGCACGGCCAACGACTTTCACATTGGGCACCATGGCCCGCAATTGCGGCTCGGCAAATCCCTCTTCGAGAAAATGCCCGAGGGTCGGAAAGCTCACGGCCTTTAGCTGTTCGATCAGTTGCGCTTCATCCATGTTGCGGCTCCCTGGTTATCAGTTCGGCAACGCAGTCGATCTCCAGCGATACGCCCCACAGTGCCACGCACACCGTGGTGCGAGCTGGCGGCGCATGGCCGAGGAACTCGCGGTACACGGCGTTGAACGGCTCCAGTTGCGCGGGATCGGTCAGGTAGGCATTGACCTTGATCACGTGGCTGAAACCGGACCCGGCTTCAATCAGGATCGCTTCAAGGTTGTGCAAGGTTTGCCGTACTTGCTCGGGAAAATCAGCAGGCTGGTCGTCGAGACTGCCTTGGGCCGGAATCTGCCCGGCGGTGAACACCAGGTGGCCGCTGACCACGGCCTGGGAGTAAGGGCCGACCGGGCCGATGTAGCCCGGGGCCGATTGAATTCTGCGCATGTTTTTTACTCCTGGGATCAGGCCGTAGCGGATTTGAAGGGGTTGCCGGGGGCCGGATCGTTTGTCGGGACAACGCCGGGAACTTCGCTGATGTCTTTCTTGAAGGTCTCGGTCAGCAGCAATAACGCCACCAGGGAAATCAGGGCTGCGCCGATCATGTACCAGGCCACGGAAGAGCCTTTGCCCGTCGCGGCCAGCAATGCCGTGGTGACAATCGGCGTTGCCGCGCTGCCGAGCAGACCGGACAACATGTAGCTGATCGACAACCCGGAATACCGCACGCGGGTGCCGAACAGTTCAGCGAGGAAGGTCGCGATCGGCCCGTAGTTGGCAGCGAACGCGGTCATCAACAACAGGTAACCGAACACCACCATCGACAGCTCTTTGGTATCCATCAACCAGAACATCGGGAACGCCACCAGTGCTTCGGCGACGATGCCGCCGACAATGATCGGCTTACGCCCGACACGATCCGAGAGCGCGCCGAATACCGGCAACATGACGATGCACCAGGCGCAGGACAACAACACCACACCGAGCATCACACTGCGGCTGAAACCAAGGTTCTGCGTGCCGTAAGTCAAACCGAACGCGACGATAATGTTGAACGAAGCCCCCGTGGACATGGTGGCAATTCCGCCCAGCACCACTTGCTTCCAGTACTTGCGGAACACTTCCGCCAGCGGCATTTTCACTTGCACTTCGGCTTCCTTGACCTTGTTGAAGGCCGGGGTTTCCGAGATGTTCAGGCGGATGTACAAGCCGACGGCGATCAGCAATACGCTGGCCAGGAAGGGAATGCGCCAGCCCCAGGCCAACAGGTCCTCGGGGGACAGCCACGCCGCGATCAACAGGAAAGCCAGGTTGGCAATCATGGTCCCGGCCGGCACGCCGATCTGCACCCAGGAACCGTACAGGCCGCGCTTGTTGGCCGGCGCATGTTCCACCGCCATCAACACCGCCCCGCCCCACTCGCCACCCAATGCCAGGCCTTGCACGACCCTGAGCAGCAATAACAGGACCGGTGCCCAGATACCGATGGTTGCAAAGTCAGGCAACAAGCCGATGGCGAAGGTGGCCGCGCCCATGGTCAACAGCGAGATCAGCAGCATCGACTTGCGCCCCAGGCGATCACCGAAATGCCCGAACAACGCCGCACCGACAATCCGCGCCAGATAGGCCGAAGCGAAGGTGCCGAAAGCCAGCAGCGTGCCGATCAGCGGCACGAAATCCGGAAAGAACACTTTGTTGAACACCAGCGCCGACGCGGTGGCAAACACGAACAGGTCGTACCATTCCACGGTGGTGCCGATCACGCTGGCCACCGCGACTTTTTTCATGCTGATTGCAACTTCCGGTGGTGCGCCGGACTTTTCTGCGGACGATAGATCGCTCATCACTGTCTCCAGGAATTCTTCAAGAACTCGTTATTTAATTGTTTTGACTGGCAGTAAAACGGTTGAGGCGAAGGTTGTTGTTATGGCTCGCCCAACTGAGCGGGCGAGTTCGCAGAGCCTTTTTGGGGCTTGGAACCGGTCTCTTGTAGGAGCCGGCTTGCCGGCGATGGACTCCAGTGCGCCGCGTTTATCCGGTTTACACGCGTTATCGTTAACGACCATTGCTGGCAAGCCAGCTCCTACAAAAGACCACGTGACCTCCAAACCCTGTAGGAGCCGGCTTGCCGGCGATGGACTCCAGTACGCCGCGTTTATCCGGCTTACACGCGTTATCGTTAACGACCATCGCTGGCAAGCCAGCTCCTATGTATGGACTCGCCCCCACTGTCTACCCGCTTTTGAAAAACCGCTGCCCCGTTGCATCTATGTATTAGGCCTATTCGTGGAAGCCGTCTTCGGCTTCTGGCCAA
>NZ_JAHBDR010000064.1:0-62435 GCF_019956575.1 Pseudomonas sp. A-R-19 | reverse complement strand
CGACTGCGTCGAACGGCGCTGCGCGCCAATCCCCGGATGAACACCTCCACTCAGCCTTCCGAGGGGGCGGGTGGATCAAGATCAAGAGCTGCAGGCGAGCTAACGCTCGGCCTGTTGAGTGGTGAGGAGCATGGGTGTACGCCGATCTGCCGTTGCTCTTCTGTAGGAGCTGGCTTGCCAGCGATGGCGGCCTGCTAGCCGACCAATTTCTTTCAGATGTACTCAATCCCTGTAGGAGCTGGCTTGCCAGCGATGGCGGTCTGTCAGCCAACATCAATATTGGATGTACCGGCCTCTTCGCGGGCAAGCCCGCTCCCACAGGTTTGATGTCGTATAAAAAATTGTGTTCGACGCAAATACTGTGGGAGCGAACCTGCTCGTGAAGTTGGTCTGCCGGCTAACCGAAACTTTGCAGAGCATCACGTCAGCAAACAGGCCGGCCGGTAGGCCGCCTCGGGCGCTGTTGCGGTACACGCCCCCTCGAGAGGCCGAGAGGAGGTTCTGCGCAGTGGGCAACCCGGCATGGATGCCGGGTTAGCCGCCCCCGGCCTTGGATGGCCGATGGCGGCGGGCCCACGGAGCAGGACCGGAACGAGGGCATGCCGAGCCACAGCGAGGCACCGAACGAAAGGGGCAAGAGCGTTTGGTTACTTTGCGCTTTTCAAAGTAACCCGCTGTAAGAGCGGAACCATAAGCCGCCGTTACCTAAACAACGAATATGCCCGCGATCAAAAAACGAGGCACAAACAAAAACGGCCCCTATATAAATAGAGGCCGTTCCCGATACATCTCAACACGCTACAGCAAGAAAAATCTTACTTGCGATCTTCCAGCTTGGTGATGTCACGCGACTCGTAGCCGGTGTACAGCTGGCGCGGACGGCCGATCTTGTACGGGCTGGAGAGCATTTCCTTCCAGTGGGAGATCCAGCCGACGGTCCGCGCCAGGGCGAAGATCACGGTGAACATGCTGGTTGGAATGCCGATCGCCTTGAGGATGATCCCCGAGTAGAAGTCGACGTTCGGGTACAGCGAGCGCTCGATGAAGTACGGGTCGGTCAGGGCGATCTCTTCCAGGCGCATGGCCAGTTCGAGTTGCGGATCGTTCTGGATGCCCAGTTCCTTCAACACTTCGTCGCAGGTCTGCTTCATTACCGTGGCGCGTGGGTCGCGGTTTTTGTAAACGCGGTGACCGAAGCCCATCAGTTTGAACGGATCGTTCTTGTCCTTGGCCTTGGCGATGAACTTGTCGATGTTCGAAACATCGCCGATTTCATCGAGCATGGTCAGTACGGCTTCGTTTGCACCGCCGTGGGCAGGGCCCCACAGTGCAGCGATACCGGCGGCGATACAGGCGAACGGGTTGGCACCCGAGGAGCCGGCCAGGCGCACGGTGGACGTCGAGGCGTTCTGCTCGTGGTCGGCATGGAGGATGAAGATCCGGTCCATGGCCTTGGCGAGTACCGGGCTGATCGGTTTGATCTCGCACGGGGTGTTGAACATCATGTGCAGGAAGTTTTCCGCGTACGACAGGTCGTTGCGCGGGTACATCATGGGTTGGCCCATGGAGTACTTGTAAACCATCGCGGCCAGGGTCGGCATCTTGGCAACCAGGCGGATTGCGGAGATTTCGCGATGCTGCGGGTTATTGATGTCCAGGGAGTCGTGGTAGAACGCCGAAAGGGCGCCGACTACGCCGCACATGACGGCCATCGGGTGGGCGTCGCGACGGAAGCCGTTGAAGAAGGTCTTCAGCTGCTCGTGAACCATGGTGTGGTTCTTCACGGTGCTGACGAACTGGGCCTTCTGTTCTGCGGTCGGCAGTTCGCCGTTGAGCAGCAGATAGCAGGTTTCCAGGTAGTCCGACTTTTCAGCCAGCTGTTCGATCGGATAGCCGCGGTGCAGCAGAATGCCGTTGTCGCCGTCGATATAGGTGATCTTCGACTCGCACGAGGCGGTCGACATGAAGCCTGGGTCAAAGGTGAAACGGCCCGTGGCCGTCAGGCCCCGAACATCGATAACATCGGGACCAACGGTGCCGGTTAAAATGGGCAGCTCGACGGGGGCTGCGCCCTCGATGATCAACTGCGCTTTTTTGTCAGCCATGTGGCCTCCTATTTATGCTTGAAATCATCAGACAGACCCCCCACGCAGGGCCCGCACCACTATAGTGAGATAAATTCGAATGTCAATTTGCCTAAAGTCTTGCTCCAGAAGGCTTTAACCGGACTTTTTTCTCGAAATTGGCTGCCATTTACGCCTTTTATGTCAGTTGCGCAATCAGCTGTTTGGGTTAGGTGTTTGCGTTGTCATTAGTAGCCTAACTGTCTATACTCGGCCACCGACCGCCAAGGGCTTTTGGGCTTGCTTTCATTGGGGGTCGCATCCCTGGGTGGTGGTTACCTGACCAGTGCACTCCCCAACAACTTTGCCCTGATTGTTAGGGGCTCTTCAGTGTGAAAAAAAAGCCGTGAAAAGCCAACGACCTGTAAACCTAGACCTAAGGACCATCAAACTCCCAGTCACTGCTTACACGTCCATCCTTCACCGTATTTCCGGTGTCATCCTCTTCGTGTGCCTTGCCATCATGCTTTACGCATTGGACAAGTCGCTGAGCTCCGAGGAAGGCTTCGGTCAGGTGAAAGCGTGTCTGACCAGTCCGCTAGCCAAGCTAGTGACATGGGGCATCCTGTCCGCTCTGCTGTATCACCTGGTAGCCGGTGTGCGCCATTTGATCATGGACATGGGCATCGGTGAGACGCTGGAAGGCGGCAAGCTGGGCTCGAAAATCGTTATCGCCGTTTCCGTGGTGGTAATCGTTCTGGCAGGAGTTTGGATATGGTAACTAACGTCACGAACCTGTCGCGTTCGGGCCTCTATGACTGGATGGCGCAACGTGTGTCTGCGGTCGTTCTCGCGGCTTACTTCATCTTCCTGATCGGATACATCGTGGCCAACCCAGGCCTCGACTACGCCCAGTGGCATGAACTGTTCGCCCACAACGGAATGCGTATTTTCAGCCTCCTGGCCCTCGTTGCCCTCGGCGCTCACGCCTGGGTCGGCATGTGGACCATCGCTACCGACTACCTGACGCCAATGGCGTTCGGCAAGTCCGCGACTGCTATACGTTTCCTTTTCCAGGCAGTATGCGGCGTTGCGATGTTCGCTTACTTCGTCTGGGGTGTGCAGATTCTCTGGGGTATCTGAGTCATGGCTAACATTCCAACGATTTCTTTCGACGCCATCATTATTGGTGGTGGCGGTGCCGGCATGCGCGCAGCGCTGCAACTGGCACAGGGCGGTCACAAGACTGCCGTGATCACCAAGGTTTTCCCGACCCGTTCGCACACTGTATCCGCTCAAGGCGGCATCACCTGCGCAATCGCGTCCGCTGACCCGAACGATGACTGGCGCTGGCACATGTACGATACCGTCAAGGGTTCCGACTACATCGGTGACCAGGACGCTATCGAATACATGTGTCAGGAAGGCCCGGCTGCCGTTTACGAGCTGGACCACATGGGTATGCCATTCTCGCGTACCGAGCAAGGTCGTATCTACCAGCGTCCATTCGGCGGTCAGTCCAAGGACTACGGTAAAGGCGGCCAGGCTGCGCGTACTTGCGCTGCTTCCGACCGTACCGGTCACGCACTGCTGCACACCCTTTATCAGGGCAACCTGAAAGCCGGTACCGTGTTCCTGAACGAGTACTACGCTGTCGATCTGGTGAAGAACAGCGAAGGCGAGTTCGTCGGCGTGATCGCCATCTGCATCGAAACCGGCGAAACCACCTACATCCGCGCCAAGGCCACCGTATTGGCAACCGGCGGTGCAGGTCGTATCTACGCTTCGACCACCAACGCCCTGATCAACACCGGTGACGGCGTTGGCATGGCGCTGCGTGCCGGCGTGCCGGTACAAGACATCGAAATGTGGCAGTTCCACCCGACCGGCATCGCCGGCGCCGGTGTACTGGTTACCGAAGGTTGCCGTGGTGAAGGTGGATACCTGATCAACAAGCACGGCGAGCGTTTCATGGAGCGTTATGCTCCGAACGCCAAAGACCTTGCAGGTCGTGACGTTGTTGCCCGTTCGATGGTTAAAGAGATCATCGCCGGCAACGGTTGCGGTCCGAACGGCGACCACGTAATGCTCAAACTCGACCACTTGGGCGAGGAAGTGCTGCACAGCCGTCTGCCGGGCATCTGCGAACTGTCGAAGACTTTCGCCCACGTTGACCCGGTTGTCGCTCCGGTTCCGGTTGTTCCGACCTGCCACTACATGATGGGCGGCGTTGCCACCAACATTCATGGCCAGGCGATCACCCAGGACGCCGAAGGCGTGGATCAGATCATTCCTGGTCTGTTCGCTGTAGGTGAAGTGGCTTGCGTATCGGTTCACGGTGCCAACCGTCTGGGCGGCAACTCGCTGCTCGACCTGGTGGTATTCGGCCGCGCTGCCGGCCTGCACCTGGAAAAAGCACTGACCGACGGTATCGAATACGACGACGCCACCGACGCCAACATCGAAACTGCCCTGGCGCGTCTGTCCGCTCTGAACGAGCGTACCGAAGGCGAAGACGTGGCTACCCTGCGTCGCGAGCTGCAAAACTGCATGCAGAACTACTTCGGTGTATTCCGTACTGGCGAATACATGCAGAAGGGTATCGCCCAGCTGGCTGACCTGCGCAAGCGTATCGCCAACGTGAAGATCAACGATAAGTCGCAGGCGTTCAACACTGCACGTATCGAAGCGCTGGAACTGCAGAACCTGCTGGAAGTGGCCGAAGCCACCGCCATCGCTGCCGAAGTGCGTAAAGAGTCCCGCGGTGCTCACGCCCGTGAAGACTTCGAAGACCGTGACGACGAAAACTGGCTGTGCCACACCCTGTACTTCCCGGGTGACAAGCGCGTAACCAAGCGTGCCGTGAACTTCTCGCCGAAGACTGTTCCGACTTTTGAACCTAAGATTCGGACTTATTAAGGGTGGCAGCCATGTTGCAAGTCAGCGTTTATCGTTACAACCCTGATCAGGACGCCGCGCCGTTCATGCAGGAATTCCAGGTCGATACCGGTGGTAAAGACCTGATGGTGCTGGACGTGCTGGCCCTGATCAAAGAGCAGGACGAGGGTTTCTCCTATCGTCGCTCTTGCCGTGAAGGTGTTTGCGGTTCCGACGGCATGAACATCAACGGCAAAAACGGCCTGGCGTGCGTCACGCCGCTGTCTGCCGTCGTAAAAGGTAACAAGTTGATCGTTCGTCCTCTGCCAGGTTTGCCGGTTATCCGTGACCTGGTCGTCGATATGAGCATCTTCTACAAGCAATACGAAAAGGTTAAGCCATACCTGCAGAACGACACGCCGGCTCCGGCCATCGAGCGTCTGCAGTCCCCTGAAGAACGTGAAAAGCTGGACGGTCTGTACGAGTGCATCCTGTGCGCTTGCTGCTCGACTTCCTGCCCGTCCTTCTGGTGGAACCCGGACAAGTTCCTGGGTCCAGCTGCCCTGCTGCAAGCGTACCGCTTCCTGGCAGACAGCCGTGATACCAAGACGTCCGAGCGTCTGGCTTCGCTGGATGACCCGTTCAGCGTATTCCGCTGCCGCGGGATCATGAACTGCGTCAACGTATGTCCGAAAGGCCTGAACCCGACTAAGGCCATTGGTCACATCCGTAACATGTTGCTCTCGAGCGGCGTGTGATTCAGCAGCTGTAACCGTTGTACCCGTAGATGCTACGGCGCAGGCTTCAACCGGCGCCGTAGTTTTAACCTGAGCAGCAGCTTAAAAGGCTGCGGCTCTTATTTTGAAGAAATGAGACAAGCAGGGGCATCCGGGCTGGTACCCGGACTATCAGTGTGATCCTAGTGGCTTGTTTTGGTCGCTGCATTCGGACTTCTGCAAGTTTGCTCGGTGTCGACACCGATGGTGTTCCCCTAACCGAGGGTGACCAAGCATGCAAGAAAGCGTGATGCAGCGCATGTGGAACAGTGCCTACCTATCCGGTAGTAACGCTGCCTATGTGGAAGAGCTTTACGAGCTCTACCTGCACGACCCTAACGCTGTGCCAGAAGAGTGGCGCACCTACTTCCAGAAGTTGCCTGCTGACGGCAACACTGCCACCGATGTTTCGCACTCCACAATTCGCGATCATTTCGTCTTGCTGGCAAAGAACCAGCGCCGCGCCCAACCGGTTTCCGCCGGCAGCGTGAGCAGTGAGCACGAGAAGAAGCAAGTTGAAGTGCTGCGATTGATCCAGGCCTACCGTATGCGTGGCCACCAGGCAGCCCAGCTTGACCCGCTGGGGCTGTGGCAGCGTCCTGCACCTGCAGACCTGTCGATCAATCATTACGGCTTGACCAATGCCGATCTTGATACGACCTTCCGTGCCGGCGACCTGTTCATCGGCAAAGAGGAAGCGAGCCTACGCGAAATTCACGAAGCGTTGCAGCAGACATATTGCCGCACCATCGGCGCTGAATTCACGCATATCACCGATTCCGAGCAGCGCCAGTGGTTCCAGCAGCGTCTGGAAAGCGTGCGTGGTCGTCCGACGTACTCCGCTGACATCAAGAGCCACCTGCTTGAGCGCGTGACCGCCGGTGAAGGCCTGGAAAAATACCTGGGCACCAAATACCCGGGTACCAAGCGTTTCGGTCTGGAAGGCGGCGAAAGCCTGATTCCGATGCTCGACGAGCTGATCCAGCGTTCCGGTTCCTACGGCACCAAGGAAATCGTCATCGGCATGGCCCACCGTGGCCGTCTGAACGTGCTGGTCAACACCTTCGGCAAGAACCCGCGCGAGCTGTTCGACGAGTTCGAAGGCAAGAAAAAGGTCGAGCTGGGTTCCGGTGACGTTAAATACCACCAGGGCTTCTCGTCCAACGTGATGACCACCGGCGGTGAAGTTCACCTGGCCATGGCGTTCAACCCGTCCCACCTGGAAATCGTTTCCCCGGTGGTCGAGGGTTCGGTTCGCGCCCGTCAGGACCGTCGTAACGATCCTACTGGTGAGAAGGTTCTGCCGATCTCCATCCACGGTGACGCGGCATTCGCCGGTCAAGGTGTGGTCATGGAAACCTTCCAGATGTCGCAGACCCGCGGTTTCAAGACCGGCGGTACCGTGCACATCGTGATCAACAACCAGGTCGGTTTCACCATCAGCAACCCGCTGGACTCGCGTTCCACCGAGTACGCGACCGACGTTGCGAAAATGATCCAGGCGCCGATCCTCCATGTGAATGGTGATGATCCGGAAGCCGTATTGTTCGTGACCCAGCTGGCTATCGACTACCGCATGCAGTTCAAGCGTGACGTGGTGATCGACCTGGTCTGCTACCGTCGTCGCGGCCACAACGAGGCCGACGAGCCAAGTGGCACCCAGCCGATCATGTATCAGCAGATCACCAAGCAGCGCACCACCCGTGAGCTGTATGCCGATCGTCTGACCCAGGGCGGTGTGCTCGACGCAGAGCGTGTTCAGGCGAAAGTCGACGAATACCGCAACGCGCTGGACAACGGCCTGCACGTAGTGAAAAGCCTGGTCAAAGAGCCGAACAAAGAGCTGTTCGTGGACTGGCGTCCGTATCTGGGCCACGCCTGGACCGCGCGTCACGACACTCGCTTCGATCTCAAGACCTTGCAGGAACTGTCCGCCAAGCTGCTGGAAATTCCGGAAGGCTTCGTGGTTCAACGCCAGGTTGCGAAGATCTACGAAGACCGTCAGAAGATGCAAGCCGGCGGCCTGCCGATCAACTGGGGTTACGCCGAAACCATGGCGTACGCGACCCTGGCGTTCGAAGGTCACCCGATTCGCATGACCGGTCAGGACATCGGCCGCGGTACGTTCTCGCACCGTCACGCTGTGCTGCACAACCAGAAAGACGCGGGCACCTACATCCCGTTGCAGAACCTGTACGACGGTCAGCCACGCTTCGACCTGTACGACTCGTTCCTGTCCGAAGAAGCGGTACTGGCGTTCGAATACGGCTACTCGACCACCACGCCGGATGCGCTGGTGATCTGGGAAGCCCAGTTCGGCGACTTCGCCAACGGTGCACAGGTTGTAATCGACCAGTTCATCACCAGCGGCGAGCACAAGTGGGGCCGTCTGTGCGGTCTGACCATGTTGCTGCCACACGGTTACGAAGGTCAGGGCCCTGAGCACAGCTCGGCACGTCTTGAGCGTTACCTGCAACTGTGCGCCGAGCACAACATTCAGGTAGCCGTACCGACCACGCCAGCACAGATCTACCACTTGCTGCGTCGTCAGGTGATTCGTCCGCTACGCAAGCCGTTGATCGTGCTGACGCCGAAGTCGCTGCTGCGCCACAAGCTGGCCATCTCGACGCTGGAAGATCTGGCCGAAGGTTCGTTCCAGACCGTGATCCCGGAAATCGATGCCCTGGACCCGAAAAAGGTCGAGCGCGTTGTTCTGTGTAGCGGCAAGGTCTACTACGACTTGCTGGAAAAACGCCGTGCCGAAGGCCGTGAAGATATCGCCATCGTGCGTATCGAGCAGCTGTATCCATTCCCTGAGGACGACTTGAAAGAAGTCCTGGCTCCTTACACCAACGCCAAAGCTGCCGTTTGGTGTCAGGAAGAGCCGATGAACCAGGGTGCCTGGTACTGCAGCCAACACCACTTGCGTCGCAGCATCAGCAACCTCAACAAGTCTCTCGTACTTGAGTACGCGGGCCGTGAGGCTTCTGCTGCACCGGCATGTGGTTACGCATCGATGCACGCTGAGCAGCAGGAAAAACTGCTGCAAGACGCCTTTACTGTTTAACGCCTTCGCGCACCTGAAACCGAATTTAAGGACCCACAGATAATGGCTATCGAAATCAAAGCCCCCACTTTCCCGGAATCGGTTGCCGATGGCACCGTTGCCACCTGGCACAAACAACCGGGCGATGCGGTCAAGCGCGACGAACTGATCGTCGACATCGAAACCGACAAAGTCGTGCTGGAAGTTCTGGCGACTGCTGACGGCGTGCTGGGCGCAATCGTCAAGGGCGAGGGCGAAACCGTCCTGTCCGACGAAGTCCTGGGCTCCATCGTTGAAGGCGGCGCTGCTGCCGCCGCTCCTGCTGCCGCCGCTCCTGCTGCCGCTGCTGCTCCGGCCGCTGCCGCTGCTCCAGCTGCTGACGGCGAAGACGACCCGATCGCTGCACCTGCCGCTCGCAAGCTGGCTGAAGAAAACGGCATCAACATCGCTTCCGTTGCCGGCACCGGCAAAGGCGGTCGTGTGACCAAGGAAGACGTGGTTGCAGCCGTTGCTGCCAAGAAAGCCGCTCCGGCTGCCGCGCCTGCCAAGGCTGCTGCTCCGGCTGCCGCTGCTCCTGTGTTCGCTGCTGGCGACCGCATCGAGAAGCGTGTACCGATGACTCGCGTACGTGCAACTGTTGCCAAGCGTCTGGTTGAAGCTCAGTCGAACATGGCGATGCTGACTACTTTCAACGAAGTCGACATGACCGAAGTCATGGCACTGCGTTCGAAGTACAAGGATCTGTTCGAGAAGTCCCACAACGGCGTGCGCCTGGGCTTCATGTCGTTCTTCGTGAAAGCGGCCACCGAAGCGCTGAAGCGCTTCCCGGCTGTCAACGCCTCGATCGATGGCGGCGACATCGTTTACCACGGCTACGCTGACGTCGGCGTTGCAGTTTCCAGCGATCGCGGCCTGGTTGTACCGGTTCTGCGTAACGCCGAACTGATGAGCCTGGCTGAAATCGAAGGCGGCATCGCCACCTTCGGCAAGAAAGCCCGCGACGGCAAACTGTCGATGGACGAAATGACCGGCGGTACTTTCACCATCACCAACGGTGGTACTTTCGGTTCGATGATGTCGACCCCGATCGTCAACCCGCCACAAGCAGCCATCCTGGGCATGCACAACATCATCCAGCGTCCTATGGCCATCAACGGTCAGGTCGTTATCCGTCCGATGATGTACCTGGCACTGTCCTACGATCACCGCCTGATCGATGGCAAAGAAGCTGTGACCTTCCTGGTGACCATCAAGAACCTGCTGGAAGATCCGGCTCGTCTGTTGCTGGATATCTGATAGAAGCAGCCATGAGCTGCAAGCTCGAGCTGTCGGAAAACCCGCAGCCTGGCTTGCCGCTCGCGGCTTGAAGCTTTTCGCTAAAGAGGATTTTTTGAATGTCGCAGAAATTTGACGTAGTAGTGATCGGCGCGGGCCCTGGCGGTTACGTGGCTGCCATCAAGGCCGCTCAGCTTGGTCTTTCGACTGCCTGCATCGAGAAGTACACCGACAAGGAGGGCAAACTGGCTCTGGGCGGTACTTGCCTGAACGTCGGCTGCATTCCATCCAAGGCGCTGCTGGACAGCTCCTGGAAGTACAAGGAAGCCAAAGAAGGCTTCGCGATCCACGGTATCAACCACGCTGGCGTGACCATGGACGTGCCAGCAATGGTCGGCCGCAAGGCCACCATCGTCAAAGGCCTGACCTCTGGCGTTGCGACCCTGTTCAAAGCCAACGGTGTGACTTCCATTGAAGGTCACGGCAAGCTGCTGGCCGGCAAGCAAGTTGAAGTCACCAAGCCAGACGGCTCGGTAGAAATCATCCAGGCCGAGAACGTCATCCTGGCTCCAGGTTCGCGTCCGATCGACATTCCACCGGCTCCGGTCGACCAGAATGTGATCGTTGATTCGACTGGCGCCCTGGAATTCCAGACCGTGCCTAAGCGTCTGGGCGTGATCGGCGCTGGTGTGATCGGTCTGGAACTGGGTTCGGTCTGGTCGCGTCTGGGTGCAGAAGTGACTGTCCTGGAAGCCCTGGACACCTTCCTGATGGCCGCTGACGCAGCTGTTTCCAAGGAAGCGCTGAAAACCCTGACCAAACAGGGCCTGGACATCAAGCTGGGCGCTCGCGTGACCGGTTCCAAAGTGAACGGCGACGAAGTCGTGGTGAACTACACCGATGCCAAGGGCGAACAGAACATCACTTTCGACAAGCTGATCGTAGCCGTTGGTCGCCGTCCGGTGACCACTGATCTGTTGGCTGCCGACTGCGGCGTGACCCTGGACGAGCGCGGTTTCGTGCACGTTGATGATCACTGCGCCACCACCGTACCGGGCGTCTACGCCATCGGCGACGTGGTTCGCGGCATGATGCTGGCGCACAAGGCCTCGGAAGAGGGCATCATGGTTGTCGAGCGCATCAAGGGCCACAAGGCCCAGATGAACTATGATTTGATCCCTTCGGTTATTTATACTCACCCGGAAATCGCGTGGGTGGGTAAAACCGAGCAGGCCTTGAAAGCTGAAGGCGTTGAAGTTAACGTCGGCACCTTCCCGTTCGCAGCCTCTGGCCGTGCCATGGCTGCCAACGACACCGGTGGTTTCGTCAAGGTCATCGCTGATGCCAAGACAGACCGCGTACTGGGCGTCCACGTGATTGGCCCAAGCGCTGCCGAACTGGTTCAGCAGGGCGCGATCGGTATGGAATTCGGCACCAGCGCTGAAGACCTGGGCATGATGGTTTTCTCCCATCCGACCCTGTCTGAAGCCTTGCACGAAGCTGCTCTGGCAGTGAATGGCGGCGCCATTCACATCGCCAACCGCAAGAAGCGTTAAGACATAATAAGAAACCACGGCGGTTTGGCCCGTCGTGAGCCTTGCATGCAAGACTCACCGCGGAATATCCGCTGGACGCAGTCTTGCATAGCTGCACCGGATATCCGGAAAGGCTATGCAAGCAGCAGTCACAGGTGGTGCGGCACTTGAATGAGTGCAGCACCGAATGCGCAGTACCTAACGAAGACGGTAATAAGCATGAATCTTCACGAGTATCAGGGTAAGCAGCTGTTCGCTGAGTACGGCCTGCCAGTTTCCACCGGTTACGCGGTAGACACCCCGGAAGCAGCAGCAGAAGCTTGCGACAAAATCGGCGGCAGCGAGTGGGTTGTCAAAGCCCAGGTCCACGCCGGTGGTCGCGGTAAAGCGGGCGGCGTAAAGCTGGTTCGCAGCAAAGAAGACGCCAAAGCCTTCGCACAGCAGTGGCTGGGCAAGCGTCTGGTGACTTACCAGACTGACGCCAATGGTCAGCCAGTCACCAAGATCCTGGTTGAATCGTGCACTGATATCGCTAAAGAGCTGTACCTGGGCGCTGTCGTTGACCGTTCGAGCCGTCGCATCGTGTTCATGGCTTCCACCGAAGGTGGCGTGGACATCGAGAAAATCGCTCACGACACTCCAGAAAAAATTCTGAAAGCCACTATCGATCCACTGGTTGGCGCTCAGCCATTCCAGGGTCGCGAGCTGGCATTCCAGCTGGGCCTGGAAGGCAAGCAGGTTGCTCAGTTCGCCAAGATCTTCGTAGGTCTGGCCAAACTGTTCAAGGATCACGACCTGGCCCTGCTGGAAGTGAACCCGCTGGTGATCAAGGCTGACGGCGATCTGCACTGCCTGGACGCCAAGATCAACATCGACGCCAACGCCATGTACCGTCAGCCTAAGCTGAAGACTTTCCACGATCCGTCGCAAGACGATCCGCGCGAAGCGCACGCTGCCAAGTTCGAACTGAACTACGTAGCGCTGGAAGGCAACATCGGTTGCATGGTCAACGGTGCTGGCCTGGCCATGGGTACCATGGACATCGTCAACCTGCATGGCGGCAAACCAGCCAACTTCCTCGACGTGGGCGGCGGTGCTACCAAGGAACGCGTTACCGAAGCGTTCAAGATCATCCTGTCCGACACTAACGTCGCTGCAGTACTGGTTAACATCTTCGGCGGCATCGTTCGTTGCGACATGATTGCCGAAGGCATCATCGGCGCTGTGAAAGAAGTCGGCGTGAAAATCCCGGTTGTTGTTCGCCTTGAAGGCAACAACGCTGAACTGGGCGCTAAAGTACTGGCAGAAAGCGGTTTGAACATCATCGCTGCTACCAGCCTGACCGACGCTGCTCAACAAGTTGTCAAAGCTGCGGAGGGCAAATAATGAGCGTCCTGATCAATAAAGACACCAAAGTTATCTGCCAGGGTATTACCGGTTCGCAAGGTAGTTTCCACACCCAGCAAGCCATCGAGTACGGCACCAAGATGGTTGGTGGTGTAACTCCAGGCAAAGGCGGCACCGAACACCTGGGCCTGCCAGTGTTCAACACCGTTAAAGACGCAGTAGCTGCCACTGGCGCTACCGCCAGCGTGATCTACGTTCCGGCTCCTTTCTGCAAAGATTCGATCCTGGAAGCGGCTTTCGGCGGCATCAAGCTGATCGTCTGCATCACCGAAGGCATTCCTACCCTGGACATGCTGGACGCTAAAGTTAAGTGCGACGAGCTGGGTATCACCCTGATCGGCCCTAACTGCCCAGGCGTGATCACCCCAGGCGAATGCAAGATCGGCATTATGCCAGGTCACATTCACTTGCCAGGCAAGGTCGGTATCGTTTCCCGTTCCGGCACCCTGACCTACGAAGCTGTCAAGCAGACTACTGACGCCGGTTTCGGTCAGTCGACTTGCGTCGGCATCGGTGGTGACCCGATCCCGGGTTCGAACTTCATCGACATCCTGAAGCTGTTCCAGGAAGACCCGAAGACCGAAGCGATCGTGATGATCGGTGAGATCGGCGGTTCGGCTGAAGAAGAAGCGGCTGCCTACATCAAGGCACACGTGACCAAGCCAGTTGTTTCCTACATCGCTGGTGTGACTGCTCCTCCGGGCAAGCGCATGGGCCATGCTGGCGCAATCATCTCTGGCGGCAAAGGCACTGCAGACGAGAAATTCGCTGCTCTGCAAGACGCAGGCGTTAAAACCGTGCGTTCGCTGGCAGACATCGGCAAAGCCCTGGCTGAGCTGACTGGTTGGGCTGTCAAGTAAGCCTCGCGCTTAGCTGACGCTTCACCAAACAAAGGCCACCCTCGGGTGGCCTTTGTCGTTTCCGGCATTTGTGTTGTCCGCAGGGCTTTTGTGGCGAGGGGGTTTGCCCCCGTTCGGCTGCGCAGCAGCCGTCATTCAGGACGATGCAGTGCGCCTGACATTATCCGAATGCAGGTTTTTCGGGGTCGCTTCGCAACCCAACGGGGGCAAGCCCCCTCGCCACAGAGGTCCGTGTAGATAAATTTGATACGTAAACGCGACACGAAAATGTCGTAGATCGGAATGTTCGCCCTCTAACAGTGCGTTTCTGGTTCAAATTCGTTAGGCTACGCGCCATTTTTGCGTCCGCTGCCCACAAGGCGGCAACGCGCTAAAAGGGTTGGTTTTATACGGACCGACAGCATTTCCCTCACCCATAGGGAAATCCCTCTCTAAATTCCGATTCAGTAGTGTGGTATTTCCTTAATGAAAGTGTTGAAAGGCCAGGACATCCTGGCACTTGGTTTTATGACGTTTGCCCTGTTCGTCGGGGCTGGCAACATCATCTTCCCGCCTATCGTCGGTTTGCAGTCCGGGCCTAATGTCTGGATGGCGGCGCTGGGCTTCCTGGTCACCGCAGTCGGTCTGCCCGTGATCACCGTTGTAGCCCTGGCCAAGGTCGGTGGTGCAATGGATGCATTGAGCAGCCCGATCGGTAAAGTGGCAGGCGGCCTGTTGGCGGCGGCCTGCTATCTGGCCGTGGGGCCCCTGTTCGCGACGCCGCGTACCGCGACGGTTTCGTTCGAAGTGGGCCTGGCGCCGTTGACCGGTGAGAGCCCGCTGGCGCTGTTCCTGTACAGCTCGGTTTACTTCCTGCTGGTGTTTTTCATCTCGCTGTATCCGGGTCGTCTGCTGGATACCGTAGGGCGCTTCCTCGCGCCGCTGAAGATCATTGCCCTGGCCGCTCTCGGCATCGCCGCATTCGCCTTGCCGGCCGGTGACATTGGTCAAGCAACCCCTGAATACCTGGCGGCACCGTTTTCCCAGGGCTTCATCAATGGTTACCTGACCATGGATACCCTGGGCGCCCTGGTGTTCGGCATCGTCATCGTCAACGCCATCCGTTCCCGCGGCGTCGAGTCGCCAGCACTGATCACCCGCTATGCGATCATCGCCGGCCTGATTGCCGGTGTGGGCCTGGCACTGGTCTATGTCAGCCTGTTCCGTCTCGGTTCGGGCAGCCATGAAGTGGCCGCAGGCGCTACCAATGGCGCGGCGGTATTGCATGCTTACGTGCAGCACACCTTCGGTTCGCTGGGCAGCGGTTTCCTCGCCGTGCTGATTTCGCTGGCGTGCCTGGTGACCGCGGTCGGCCTGACCTGTGCCTGCGCCGAGTACTTCAGCCGAGTGCTGCCACTGTCCTACAAGACGCTGGTGATCATCCTTGCGGCATTCTCCCTGCTGGTGTCCAACCTGGGCCTGACCAAGCTGATTGCGTTCTCGATCCCTGTACTGACCGCGATCTACCCGCCGTGCATCGCCTTGGTGGCCCTGAGCTTCTGCAAGGACTTCTGGCATGAACAGGGCCGCATCGTCGGCCCGGTCATGCTGGTGTCGTTCATCTTCGGCCTGATCGATGCCTTGAAGGGTGCCGGTCTGGCGGACTGGATGCCGACACAAATGGCGCACCTGCCGCTGAGCGAGCAGGGCCTGGCCTGGCTGGTGCCGTCGGTGATGACGCTGGTGGTTGCGGTTATCTGCGACCGTATGCTGGGCAAGCGCGAAGAAGCGCTGGCTTAAAGCTTTCGACCTGCCATAAGCGGGTCGGACAAGCAGAAACAGAAATGCCCCGTATCAATCGATACGGGGCATTTTTTTATGGGGTGGTGCGGTGTCTTTTCTTCTGCGCTAACGTCGAAAGACTGCGCAATCCCCTTGTAGGAGCGAGCTTGCTCGCGAAGAACTTGAGAGCACCGCGTTTATCCAGAAATCGCGCGCCATGGTTCACGGCCTTCGCGAGCAAGCTCGCTCCTACAGGATTCATGTACTCCGCAAATACATCACAAGGACCTGCATGTCGTTCATCCAAGCCAACCTGATCCACATTCTTGCCGCTATCTGGTTCGTCATCTGCTGGGGCGGGTACACCCGCTATGCCACCTGGAAAGGCCGTGACACTGCGTGCCTGGCCAGCGTTCTGCACCTTTACCGCGAAGACTGGATGCGCCGCATGCTGTTGCGCGACAACCGCATCGCCGATGCCAGCGTGATCGGCAATCTGGAACGCAATGCCTCGTTCTTCGCCTCCAGTACATTGATTATCCTGGCCGGTATTCTCACGGTGCTCGGGGCGTCGGAGCGGGCGGTATCGTTGCTGGCGGATATCCCGATGGTGCAACAGGCCTCCCAGGGCATGTCGGAAATCAAGTTGCTGTGCCTGGCGCTGGTGTTTGTCTATGCGTTCTTCACGTTCAGCTGGTGCATGCGCCAGTACAACTTTGCGGCGGTATTGGTGGGTTCGGCGCCAATGGTCGGTGAGCGTCTTGTGTCCGAGCAAGAGCGCAAGGCGTTTGCTGCCCGCGCAGCCCGTGTCATCTCCATGGCCGCCAACCAGTTCAACTTCGGGCTGCGTTCCTATTACTTCGGCATGACCATGCTGGCCTGGTTTGTCAGCCCATGGTTATTCATGTTGATGAGTGCCGGCGTGGTGTTCGTGTTGTACCGCCGCGAGTTTCATTCCGACGTTCTCGACGTGATGGTCTATACCCCTACAGAGGCGCCATTGCCGGAGTCGATCAAAGAGGCTGCTTGATGAGTATTCCATTCTGGTGCGTGTTTATCAGTGCGGTGTTGATTTACCTGGCACGGATGCCCGTGACTACCGCCATGAAAGAGTTGGGCGGCTACGATAACCACTTGCCGCGCCAACAGCAGACGCAACTCACGGGCCTGGGTGCCCGGGCTCTGGCGGCGCATCAGAATAGTTTCGAAGCATTCATCCTGTTTGCGGTGGGTGTGTTGATGGCGCACACCACGCAGACGGCCGGTTGGCTCATCGATTTGCTCGCGATCATCTTTGTGATCTCGCGGATCATTTATCTGTTGTGTTACTGGAAAGACTTGACCTGGCAACGCAGCCTGGTTTGGCTGGTGGGATTTATCTGTTCGCTGTTGCTGATGATTAGTCCGACTTTTAGAACGATTTTGCTCTAACCGTTTTTTAAGGACAAAAGAAAACCCGCACTTGGCGGGTTTTCTTTTGCCACTCTAAAAACCGTATTAGTTCTTAGGTGCTTCCGGAGCAGTTGGAGCGGCCGGTGCGGCCTCTTTTGCCGCTTCCGCGTTCGATTCAGCCTGATCTTTGGCGGCTTCGGCGTTTTCTTTCGCGGCGTCGTTCACTTTATCCTGAGCTTTGCTCATGTCTTGCTGAGCTTGCTCAGCATGTTTGGCAGCATCTTGAGCTTTGTCCTCGGATTTTTTATCGCAGGCAGCGAGACCGAGGGAAGCGGTCAACATCAAGGCAATAGCTAAAGTCTTACGCATGGGGTGTTTCTCCTGATGAAAAGCATCTACTGGCCTTAAGAACCCACGCATCAGGGTTAAGTTCCTTAATTCTTTCAGATATATAAGTTTTATTCTAATGCGGAACTTTTACCCGATCCGCCAACGTACGGTATGGGTATAAACAAGAGTGTTTATCAAATGGCTGAAAACCCCATTTTTGAGCGTGCGACGCGCTTTCTGTCGGCGCTGCGACATTGTCAGGTACTTGGACTAAGCGTTCACAGCGCCAGCAGCGAAGGGCTGACGGTCGTGCTGCCGTATAGCCCGCAGATCGTCGGCAATCCCGAAACCGGCGTGATTCATGGCGGGGCGCTGACCTCGCTGATGGACACCGCCTGTGGCATGGCGACGCTCTGCGTACTCCCTGAGTTTGAAGTCTGCCCGACCCTCGACCTGCGCATCGACTACATGCACGCCGCCGAGCCACATAAGGATGTCTATGGTTTTGCCCAGTGCTATCGGGTCACCACCGACGTGATTTTTGCCCGAGGCTTCGCCTATCAGGACGACCCCGGGCAACCCATTGCCCATGTCATGGGCACTTTCATGCGCATGGGCAAGGGCATCAAAGGCACCAAGGGCTTTGGTGGGGTGGTAGCCGGAGGGGCGCAATGAGCGAGTCTTTGAAGGACCAACTGCAAAAGGCCCACGAGCAGGGCGATTACGCCTCGCTGCTGGATTTGATTCCCTATGCCCGGCTGATCGGCGTCGAATGTTCACGGGTGGGAGATGAGTTGCTGTTCAAGCTGCCAGCGAACAAGGACAACATTGGAAACCCTTTGTTACCGGCTATTCATGGCGGTGTGATCGCCGGTTTCATGGAATTGGCCGCCGCGTTGCACCTGTTGGTGTTTACCGGGTCGCCCGGGGTGCCGAAGATTATCGACTTCTCTCTGGACTACCTGCGTGCCGGGCAGTTTCGCGATACCTGGGCCCGATGCCAGGTCTGGCGCCAGGGTCGCCGGGTCGCCAACGTGGCGATTACCGCCTGGCAAAGCACCGAAGCCGAGCCCATTGCCACTGCCCGTGCCCATTTCAAACTCGAAGAGCCCTTGAAATCCTGAACTCAGCCCCAAACTCAGATGACAACCCGCCGCCGACCGCTCAAGGTCACGGCCAATGCCATCTGATTGGAGTTTGATGACCATGAGTGTGGAAACTCAAAAGGAAACCCTGGGCTTCCAGACCGAGGTGAAGCAACTGCTGCACCTCATGATCCATTCGCTGTATTCCAACAAGGAAATTTTCCTTCGCGAATTGATCTCGAACGCCTCTGACGCTGTCGACAAGTTACGTTTCGAAGCCCTGGCCAAGCCAGAGCTGCTGGAAGGTGGCGCCGAACTGAAAATCCGCGTGAGCTTCGACAAGGACGCTAAAACCGTCACCCTCGAAGACAACGGTATCGGCATGAGCCGCGAAGACGCGATCACCCACCTGGGTACCATCGCCAAGTCCGGCACCGCCGATTTCATGAAACACCTGAGCGGCGACCAGAAGAAAGACTCGCACCTGATTGGCCAGTTCGGTGTCGGTTTCTACTCCGCGTTCATCGTCGCCGATAAAGTCGACGTGTACAGCCGTCGTGCCGGCGCCTCAGCCAGCGAAGGCGTGCACTGGTCGTCCAAGGGCGAAGGTGATTTCGAAGTTGCGACCGTCGACAAGGCCGACCGCGGCACTCGCATCGTCCTGCACCTGAAATCCGGCGAAGACGAATTTGCCGATGGCTGGCGCCTGCGTAACATCATCAAGAAGTACTCCGACCACATCGCCTTGCCGATCGAGTTGCCGAAAGAAGTGGCAGCCGCTGAAGGCGAAGAGCAACCGGCCGTTGAATGGGAAACCGTCAATCGCGCCAGCGCTTTGTGGACCCGTCCGCGTACCGAGATCAAGGACGAGGAATACCAGGAGTTCTACAAGCACATCGCCCACGATTTCGACAACCCGCTGAGCTGGAGCCACAACAAGGTCGAAGGCAAGCTCGAATACAGCTCGCTGCTGTACGTGCCGACCCGCGCTCCGTTCGACCTGTACCAGCGTGAAGCGCCGAAAGGCCTGAAGCTGTACGTACAGCGTGTGTTCGTCATGGATCAGGCCGAGTCCTTCCTGCCGCTGTACCTGCGCTTCATCAAAGGCGTGGTCGACTCCAATGACCTGTCGCTGAACGTGTCGCGGGAAATCCTGCAGAAAGACCCGATCATCGACTCGATGAAATCGGCGCTGACCAAGCGCGTTCTGGACATGCTGGAAAAACTGGCAAAGAACGAGCCAGAGCAATATAAGGGCTTCTGGAAAAACTTCGGTCAGGTCATGAAAGAAGGCCCGGCAGAAGATTTCGCCAACAAGGAAAAAATCGCCGGTCTGCTGCGTTTCGCATCGACCAACGGCGACGATGGCGAGCAGGTTGTCGGCCTGACCGAGTACCTGGCGCGTGCCAAGGAAGGTCAGGACAAGATCTACTACCTGACTGGCGAAACCTACGCCCAAGTCAAAAACAGCCCGCACCTGGAAGTCTTCCGCAAGAAAGGCATCGAAGTGCTGCTGCTGACCGACCGCATCGACGAGTGGCTGATGAGCTACCTTAGCGATTTCGACGGCAAGAGCTTCGTCGACGTGGCGCGCGGTGACCTGGACCTGGGCAACCTGGACTCGGAAGAGGACAAGAAAGCCGCGGAAGAAGTCGCCAAGGCCAAAGAAGGTCTGGTCGAGCGTCTGAAGGCCGCGCTGGGCGAATCCGTTGCGGAAGTCCGGGTGTCCCATCGCCTGACCGATTCCCCGGCGATCCTGGCCATCGGCGAGCAGGACCTTGGCTTGCAGATGCGCCAGATCCTGGAAGCCAGCGGTCAGAAGGTTCCTGATTCGAAGCCGATCTTCGAATTCAACCCGGCTCACCCGCTGATCGAGAAGCTCGACAACGAGCAGAGCGACGAGCGCTTCGGCGACCTGTCGCACATCCTCTTCGATCAGGCGGCCCTGGCGGCCGGTGACAGCTTGAAAGACCCGGCGGCCTATGTGCGCCGTCTGAACAAGCTGTTGGTCGAGTTGTCGGCTTAACTGTGTTGTAGAAAAACCCGCTTCGGCGGGTTTTTTCATTCTGGTGTTTAAAAATCAGGAGTCAGAAATGAGCCAAATCACTGTACGTTCCGTTGCCTATCAGATTGATGGCCAGGCTTACGAAAGCCGTCTGGCCTTCGACGCCGACCATAAAGGCCCGCGTCCGGGTTTGTTGATGGCGCCGAACTGGATGGGCGTCAGCGCCGGTGCCGAGGAGATCGCCAAGTCCGTGGCAGCCAAAGGCTATGTGGTGCTGATCGCGGACCTTTATGGTCAAGTGGTTCGCCCGACGAACAATGACGAGGCGGGCGCGGCAATGATGCCGTTGAAGAATGACCGTGCGTTGCTGCGCAAGCGCATGCAGGTGGCATTCGAGCAGTTGCAGGGTCAGGGCGAGGCGGCAGTGGATACGTCGAAGCTGGCGACCTACGGTTTCTGCTTCGGCGGTTGCTGTGCCCTGGAGTTCGCCCGTACCGGCGCGCCAGTGAAGGCCGCGGTGTCGTTCCACGGCACGCTGGATACGCCGAACCCGGCTGATGCGAAAAACATCAAGGGTAAGGTGCTGGTACTGCACGGCGCTTCCGATCCACTGGTGCCGAAGGAGCAGTTGCCAGCGTTCGAGGATGAAATGAACGCGGCCGGTGTCGACTGGCAATTGCTGAGTTACGGCGGTGCGTTCCACTCGTTCACCGACCCGCATGCGAATGTGCCGGGGATGATGATGTACGACGCCAAGGTCGCTGCCCGGGCGTTCACTTCGATGCATAACCTGCTGGATGAAGTGTTCAAGGGTTGATCTGGTGTCAGGCATCGACTTTGCCGGTGCCTGAGCCGGCCTCTTCGCGAGCAAGCCCGCTCCCACATTTGATCGCGTTCCAATGTGAGAGCGGGCTTGCTCGCGAAGGCGGTTCCATAGGCAACCAAAACCTCAGGGCAATTCGATCCTCTCAACTTCCCCCGGCACCGTCGGCCAATCCCCGGCCGCCCAGCGCCGGCGTGCTTCATCAATCGCCGCCGGATCGCTCGCGACAAAATTCCAGTTGATCCGCCGTGGTCCGTCCAGCGCAGCGCCGCCAAACAGCACGGCGTGACTGTCGCTTTCAGCAAACAGAGTCATTTCTTCCCCGGCAGGCAGCACCACCAGCGAATGCGGCTGAAGCGGCTCGCCATCCAGTTGCACGTCACCGCTCAACACATACAGCGCCCGTTCTTCATGCTCGGTGGGGATGAGTAATGTCGTCGCCGTTTGCAGGTGCAGTTCCGCGTACAGCGTAGGAGACAGCACCGGCACTGGTGATTCCAGGCAAAAGCCTGACCCGGCGATCATGCGAATCTTCACCCCCAGGTTTTCGCTGACCGGCAAGGTGGCCGCTGGATGGTGGCTGTAATGCCCGGGACCTTGTTCTTTGTCCTTGGGCGATGCCAGCCAGATCTGCAAGCCGTGCATCGTGAAACCGCTTTCTTTCAGGGCCGCGGGCGTGCGTTCGACGTGGGCGATGGCGCTGCCGGCCGTCATCCAGCTGACATCGCCAGTCCCGACCACTTGATCGGAGCCGAGGCTGTCCTTGTGCTGGATTTGCCCCTGGAACAGGTAGGTGAGGGTGGACAGGCCAATGTGTGGATGCTGGCGAATGTTCATACCCTTGCCCGGTGGGTAACGGGTTTCCAGCATGTGGTCGAAAAACACGAATGGCCCGACACTGCGGCACTTGGCGGATGGCAATGGGCGCAGAATCGGTTGGCCTTCGACATCTTCGGTGCGGGGGCGGATCACGAGCGGAGTGTTCATGGTGCGTTCCAGGCTGAGCGGGAGATGCGTTCGAGCATAACCCGCCTTTTCAGCCCGTGCCGCTATTGGCTGAACGGTCCTTCGGACAAATGCGTTTCGATGCTGACTTCAGACGTGGTCATCAGCTTGTGGATCGGGCAACGATCGGCCACGCGGTGCAGTTCTTCGCGCTGGGCGTCGGTGAGTACGCCCTTGAGGGTCAGTTTGACGTGAAGCACGTACTGGCCTTTCTGCTCCAGGCTGTTGTCGCGCTTGACCTCGACGCCGACTCCGGTCAACGGGATGTCTTTCTTCCTCGCATACATTTTCAGGGTCAGGGCTTTGCAGGCACCCAGCGCGGCATCGAAATAATCGTGAGGCTCCGGCGCCGAGCCTTCACCGCCGGCCGTGACGGGCGCGTCGGCGAAGAGTTCATGGTCATCGATTTGGACGCTGTGGCGCAAACCTTCGGCGGAGACAGTGTTGACGGTAACGGTCATGGCAAACCTCGCAAGCAACAGGACATTAATTCGATCAAAAAAAGACCTTGAAGGTATAGAGCATGGTGCCGGATGTGCGTTCCGGTTTTCTTGTACGGGTGGGACTTTTCGCTGAATCGTTACCGTAGCAGTGATGGTGTTTTGATATCACTTTTTCGTCTTACGCAAATTTTCAACAGTCCGATACCGTCTAAAGAACCAGCTGCCTGACGCAGCGCTTTTGGAAGGAACCAGGGGAATGAGTATCAGAAGTCTCAATATTGCGCCGCGCGCGAGTCTCGGTTTTGGCCTGTTGGCGTTGATGGTTTTTGCCCTGGGGGCGTTCGCCCTGCTGCAAATGTCGAACATGCGGGCGCAGTCCGATCAGGTCGATGACAACTGGCTGCCCAGTGTGATGGCGGTCGGGGATATGAGCCAGGACATGCTGCGGCTGCGGGCATTGACCATGCGTCTGCTGATCAATCGCGAGTCGCAGGCGCAGGCGCAGAACGTCAACAAGATCAACGAACTCAAAAGTGTTCTCGAAGAGGCCCAGCAACGCTACGACAAGCTGATCGTGCTGCCGCAGGAGCGTCTATTGTTCGACCGGTTCAAGGCTGCCGAGGGCAAGTATCTGCAGTTTCAGACTCAGGTGATGGCCCAGGCGACCCAGGGACGGGTGGAAGAGGCTGCAGCCATCCTCAACGGTGAGATGAATCCGTTGGCTGATGAAATCACGGTCACCCTCAGGGAGCTGGTGGAACTCAACAGGCACAACGCCAATCTGGCAACCGACGCGGGACGCCTGGTGTTCAACCAGTCGCGGATCTGGGTCGGGGTGATGATCGGTGTGACCGCGCTGATCACCATTGGCCTGGCACTGCTGCTGACCCGCAGCATCGTATTGCCGCTGTCGCAGTCGTTGAAAGTGGCCGAGGTGGTAGCAGGCGGCGACCTCACGGCAGCGATCAGCATTTGCGGCAAGGATGAACCTGCGCGGCTACTGCACGCGCTCAAGAGCATGCAACAGAGTTTGCGTGAAACCATCCGGCGTATATCCGATTCCTCCAATCAATTGGCCTCGGCTTCGGAGGAACTCAGCTGCGTCACGGAAGACGCCACTCGCGGTTTGCATCAGCAGAGCCTGGAGATCGAGCAGGCGGCCACGGCGGTCAACCAGATGACCGCTGCCGTGGAGGAGGTGGCGAGCAATGCCGCGGCAACGTCGCAAGCATCGCGTGAGTCCGACCGCATTGCCCGGCACGGTCGCGAACAGGTGCACCAAACGGTGCTGTCGATCGAGTCGCTGGCTGAAGACGTCACCACCAACGTCACTCAGGTCGAAGACCTGGCGCAGAAGGTGTACGGCATCACTACCGTGCTGGACGTGATTCGTGCGATTGCCGAGCAGACCAACTTGCTGGCCTTGAACGCGGCAATCGAAGCCGCGCGAGCCGGGGAAGCCGGGCGCGGGTTTGCGGTGGTGGCCGATGAGGTGCGGGCCCTGGCGCATCGCACCCAGCAATCGACCCGGGAAATCGAGCAGATGATTACCGGTATCCAGCAGGGAACCGATCTGGCTGTCAGCTCGATGCAGCAGAGCAACACCCGGGCGCGTTCAACGCTGGAGGTTGCGAAAGCGGCGGGCGTTGCCCTGGAAGATATCGCCTCGGCATTCACCGTGATCAATGAACGCAACATCGTGATTGCCAGTGCGTCGGAGGAGCAGGCGGCGGTGGCGCGGGAAGTGGACCGCAACTTGATGAACATCCGTGACCTGGCGCAACAGAGCTCGGCCGGAGCCAGCCAGACCAGCGCGGCGAGTCAGGAGTTGTCGCGCCTGGCGGTAGACCTGAATACCCTGGTGGCGCGGTTTTCGATCTGAATGACAGGTGAAAAAAAGCCCCGCGATGGCGGGGCTTTTTGTGTCGATCCGGATCAGCTGCCTTTGACAGCCTTACCGTTGACCGTGCCGTCCAGGAGCATGATGTTGTACTCCTTGCCGTCGTTTTCGACCTGTTGCAGGCGGACCAGCAGGTAATCCCAGTCCTTGGCGAACCACATCACGGTGATGCGTTTGCTTTGCGTTGGGTCGCGCACGCGCTCAACCTTGATCGCATCGATCTGGCCAGCCTTGGTGTCGACTTTTTCCGAACCCAATACGCGGAAGTCATAAGTGTCGACTTCGCCGCCGTCGACCACTTGATAGCTCATGGTCTTCTTGCCAGCGGCGACATCGTGTTGCAGCGCCAACTGGTAGGTGGATTTGTCGACCATGCCACGGTTGAGGGGGAGCTTGACGGCGTCACCGCGATCAGTGCCGGTGATCATCTTGGTGTTCCAGTCGAAATCCAGGTCCGATTTCTTCGCCTTGCCCAAGCCGCCACGTTCAAAGTGGTAGGACTCTGGAAGCAGCGTGTCCTTGTCCAGGGTCAGGGTGCTTTCCTCGGACAGGCTGGCGATCATCATCGACGCCTTGAAACTCAGTTTCCATTTACCGTCGCTGGTTTTTTCCAGGCTGCGCTCGGCGGTGCCGCTCATGGGCAGCTGTTTCCAGTCGGCGGTGTAGCTGGCGGAGAAGGGTTGAAGGTCTGCCGCCTGGGCGAAGGGCAAGGCGAGCAGAGCGCAAGCGAAGAGCAGGGCGCGACGCATAAAATCTCCTAGTTTCGAATCAAGTGGCCGCTGGCCGCGAGTATCTGTCCATCCAGTAAAGCACCTTGCTCGCCGAGGGCTAGACGACCTTCGGCAAACCAGCGTACGGCCAACGGGTAGATCAGGTGTTCCTGAACATGGACCCGCTGCGCCAGACTCTGCGGCGAATCCTGTAACTCTACCGGTATTACAGCCTGTACGACCAGTGGTCCGCCATCGAGTTCCTCGGTGACGAAATGCACGGAGCAGCCGTGCTCGGTGTCGCCGGCCTCCAGCGCGCGCTGATGAGTGTGTAACCCTTTGTATTTGGGTAGCAGCGAGGGATGGATATTGAGCAGGCGACCCTGGTAGTGGCGTACGAAGCCAGCGCTGAGAATGCGCATGAATCCGGCCAGTACCACGAGTTTGGGGTTGAAGGCGTCGATCAGTTCGATCAGCGCGGCGTCGAAGGCCTCGCGACCTTCGAAAGCCTTGTGATCCAGGGTGCGGGTGTCGATACCCGCGTCCCTGGCGCGTTGCAGGCCGTAGGCGTCGGCGCGGTTGGAAATCACCGCGGCGATGCGGACCGGGCTGTCGCCGGTCCGCGTGCTGTCGATCAGGGCCTGCAAGTTACTGCCGGTGCCGGACAACAGCACCACCACATCACAGGTCTGAGACATCAATGAGCCTTGAGGTTCTTCAGTTCAACCTGAGCCGCGCCTTCGGCAGCGGTGGAGATCTGGCCGATGACCCAAGGCTGCTCGCCGGCTTCACGCAGTACATTCAGCGCGGTTTCAACGTGCTCTTGAGCGACGCAGATGACCATGCCGACGCCGCAGTTCAGCACGCGGTGCATTTCGTTTTCGTCGACGTTGCCTTTCTCTTGCAGCCAGTCGAACACGGCAGGACGGGTCCAGCTCGCGACGTCAACCACGGCTTGTGCGCCTTTTGGCAGAACGCGCGGGATGTTGTCCAGCAGGCCGCCACCGGTGATGTGGGCCATGGCTTTGACAGCGCCGGTTTCCTTGATCAGCTTGAGCAGCGGCTTCACGTAGATGCGGGTCGGGGCCATCAGCAGGTCGGTCAGCGGCTTGCCGTCGAGCTGGGTGTTTTCGATGTCCGCGCCGGACACTTCGATGATCTTGCGGATCAGCGAGTAGCCGTTGGAGTGCGGGCCGGAAGACGGCAAGGCGAGCAGGGCATCGCCGGCAGCAACCTTGGAACCGTCGATGATTTCGGATTTTTCCACGACGCCGACGCAGAAGCCGGCCAGGTCGTAGTCTTCGCCTTCGTACATGCCTGGCATTTCAGCGGTTTCGCCGCCAACCAGGGAGCAACCCGACAGTTCGCAGCCAGCGCCGATGCCGGTCACGACCTGGGTCGCGGTTTCGACGTTGAGTTTGCCGGTAGCGTAGTAGTCGAGGAAGAACAGCGGCTCGGCGCCGCACACCACCAGGTCGTTGACGCACATGGCAACCAGGTCGATGCCGATGCTGTCGTGCTTGTTCAGGTTCAGTGCCAGGCGCAGCTTGGTGCCGACGCCGTCAGTACCGGAAACCAGCACAGGCTGCTTGTAGCCGGCCGGGATTTCGCAGAGGGCGCCGAAACCGCCCAGGCCGCCCATGACTTCCGGGCGCGCAGTGCGCTTGGCGACGCTCTTGATGCGTTCGACCAATGCTTCACCGGCGTCGATGTCTACACCGGCGTCCTTGTAGCTCAGGGAGGGTTGCTTGCTCATGATCCAGGCCTTTAGGGGGGATTCAGGGGTAACGACCGAGTTCAGCGGGGCCGCCGAAATCGACGAAGGCGATTGCCTCACGCGAATTTCGAGGGTGCCCGGCTGTTGCCGGTCTGCGAAGGCGCGCGATTTTATCAGGCTTGAGCCGCAGCGGCCATCCTCAGGCCGACAGCAGGGCCATATCTGCTCAAAAAAAACCGTTGAGGCGCGGTGTTGGTGGCATCCTGCATGGCTGTATAAGGTATCGCGATTAACCGTCTATCGTTATGACAGTGCGAAAACTTACCCGGGACGTGTGAATGTTTTGCGTCGGGCAATGGTCACAGCCTTGCTCGATCGTCTTCATGCGGTCTGTTCCAGCCGCTCTTGTCGTCAGGAATCTTCCATGCGTTTTTGTAAATTCTTGCTTGTGAGTTGTTTGTCCGTGGTCAGCCTGGTCAGTCATGCCGAAACCGTCAAAGGCCTTTATCAGGTGCGCGAGCCGGTGAATGGCCAGTCGCCCGAGGAACGCGATCAGGCGACCCAGCGTGCGTTGGATACCTTGGTGTTGCGCCTGACCGGTGATCCCAAGGCCGCTCAAAGTCCGGGGCTGGCAGCGATTCGCAAAGATCCGCAACAGATCATCAGCCAATATGGCTTTGAAGCCGGGCCGCCGGAAGTCCTTAAAGTCGATTTCGATCCTGGCACCACCGAGCAGGCCATGCGCCGCGCCGGCCTGGCCTTGTGGGGGGCGAATCGGCCGTCGATCCTCGGCTGGTGGCTGAACGATTCCACCGAGGGATCCAGCCTGATCGGCGACGGCCAGGCCAGCGCGGTGCCGCTGCGGCGGGCTGCTCAACACCGTGGCTTGCCATTGCGCTTGCCATTGGCGGACCTGAACGAGCAGATCGTCGCGACTGCGCCGAATCTGGAGGGTGCAGATCCGGCGCCATTGCATGCGGCCTCGGAGCGGTACAACGCCGATGCTCTGCTTGCGGTACACGCCAAGGAAGAGGGTGGCCAATGGCAAGCCAAGTGGCAATTGTGGCTGGGGGATAAAAAAGAGACCGGCAGTGTGCAGGGCGCCGATCAGGCTGCCGTGGCCGATGCGGTGATGCTGGCGGTCAACGAGACCCTGGCGCCGCGGTTCGTCGCCAAGCCTGGTGCTTCGAGTGCGCAGTTGCTGGAAGTGCAAGGCATGAATCTTGAGCACTATGCGTCCCTTGGGCGCTTGCTGGAACCCTTTGGCGGGCGCGTGCAAAGTGTCGACGGCGACCGGATCGTCTATCGGGTCAATGGCAGCGTCGACCAGCTACGTGCACAACTGTCGCTGGCGAGGTTGCAGGAAACGCCAGCAGGTCAGGCACCGGCTCCGGCAGCGCCGGTTCAGCCCGCCGCCGGTGGTGCTGCCGTAGCAGCCCCGGTGCCAGCCCCGACACCGCAGTTGCGTTTTCGCTGGTAGTTTTTCTTTCTTTATATAGAAGCAATGGAGTGGTTCATGGCCGATACGCGGCGTTGGTTCTGGCTCGGTGGGGTGGTCCTGCTTTGTGTGTTTGTCTGGTTGTTGCATCCGATCCTGACACCGTTTCTGGTGGCGCTGCTGTTGGCCTACCTGTTCGACCCGCTGGTGGATCGACTGGAGAAGGCGGGTTTGTCTCGAACCTGGGGTGTAGTGGCGGTGTTTACCCTGTTTACCTTGATCTTCACCGCGCTGCTGTTGGTGTTGGTGCCGCTGCTCGCCAGGCAGCTGTTTCGTTTGTATGAGCTGGCCCCGCAGATGCTCGACTGGATACAGCACACGGCGTTGCCCTGGGCGCAATCGAAGTTCGGCCTGTCGGACGGTTTCTGGAAGTTCGACAAGCTGAAGGCCGCCATCAGCGAGCACATGAGTCAGACCACCGATGTCGTCGGCGTGGTGCTGAGCCATGCCACTGCCTCGGGCCTGGCGTTGATCGGCTGGCTGGCGAATCTGGTGTTGATTCCGGTGGTGAGCTTCTACTTGCTGCGCGATTGGGACCTGATGATGGCCAAGATCCGCGGCCTGCTGCCCCGTGAGCGTGAAGAGCGTGCGGTGTCGCTGGCGGGTGAGTGCCATGAAGTGCTCGGGGCGTTCGTTCGCGGGCAGTTGCTGGTGATGGTGGCCTTGGGCGTGATCTACGCGGCAGGGCTGATGCTGGTCGGGCTGGAGCTGGGTTTGTTGATTGGCCTGATTGCCGGTCTGGCGGCGATCGTGCCGTACATGGGGTTTATCATTGGCATTGGCGCGGCGCTGGTTGCGGGCCTGTTCCAGTTCGGCGGCGATCTTTACCCGATGCTCGGGATTGTCGCGGTGTTCATGGTCGGCCAGGCGCTGGAGGGTATGGTGCTGACGCCGTTGCTGGTCGGTGACCGGATTGGCCTGCACCCGGTGGCGGTGATTTTCTCGATTCTGGCCGGTGGTGAGCTGTTTGGCTTTACCGGTGTGCTACTGGCATTGCCGGTCGCGGCGGTGATCATGGTGCTGGTGCGTCATGTGCATGATTTGTATAAGGATTCTGAAATCTACGGCGGAGTCGACGAACCGGAGCTGTAAGGGGCGTCGATGGGCGGTCGCGGGTTGCCCGGGTTCGAGCCGGGTCAGCCTGCCTGCATCGCGCAACTGTCACATGCACCGCCAAAGAATCTGTCATAAAACCGGTGCAATAACGCAAACCTTTGATTTTGCTTGTGGTCTGTCGCATTGTGCCGACCCGGCTCACGGGTATAAACTTCGCAAACTTTACACAGAGGCCACTAACGGTTCCTTTGGAACTGTTCAGTCAGCATGAAACCGATTCAGCTGCCCCTAGGTGTGCGTCTGCGTGACGACGCCACCTTTATCAACTACTACCCAGGCGCCAATGCCGCTGCACTCGGCTATGTCGAGCGGCTGTGCGAAGCCGACGCCGGGTGGACCGAAAGCCTGATCTACCTCTGGGGCAAGGACGGAGTAGGGCGCACGCACCTGTTGCAGGCAGCCTGCTTGCGCTTCGAACAACTGGGGGAGCCGGCGGTCTATCTGCCGTTGGCCGAGTTGCTCGATCGCGGTATCGAAATCCTCGACAACCTGGAACAGTACGAACTGGTCTGCCTGGATGATTTGCAAGTGGTTGCCGGGCGAGCGGACTGGGAAGAGGCGTTGTTCCATCTGTTCAATCGCTTGCGCGACAGCGGTCGACGGTTGCTGATTGCCGCGTCGACATCCCCGCGCGAGCTGCCGGTGAAGCTGGCGGATCTCAAGTCGCGCCTGACCCTGGCCTTGATCTTCCAGATGCGTCCGTTGTCCGACGAGGACAAATTGCGTGCCCTGCAATTGCGCGCATCCCGTCGCGGCCTGCATCTGACCGATGAAGTCGGGCATTTCATTTTGACGCGCGGTACCCGCAGCATGAGTGCGCTTTTCGAGCTGCTCGAGCGTCTCGACCAGGCCTCCCTCCAGGCTCAGCGTAAGCTGACGATCCCGTTTTTGAAAGAAACCCTCGGCTGGTAAGCCCGCTGAAACCGGGGCTTTCAGCGTTTTTGGCATATTTCAGGCGCCAGAAATCGCGCTTTCCTGCAAGGTTGCAGGCCGCGTGCACGTTTAAAATGGGCTTAAGCGCTTAGATGTAAACGGGAAACCAAGAAGTCACAAAAAGATTGATTGAATTTGCAAATGAGGTCGATAGCGGGCATAGTCTCGACTTCTTTACAACTTCAGCCACGGTCGTGCCCATGCTAAATCGCTTCGCACCCCTCGTGCCTCTCGCACTCGTCACCCTGCTGTTCGGTTGCGCTGCCCACACTCCAGTGGCCCAGCAAGCTCCGCAACCGCAGGTTCAACAATCGGCTACTGCCCAGTCTTCCGCTCTCTTCCAGGAAGAGCTGGCTACCGAAAAAGAACTCGCAGACTTCGCTGGCGGCAAGTCCTACCAGCTTCCGGTTCTGGCCGACAGCATCCTCGAACGTGGCATGTCCCTGATCGGTACCCGTTACCGTTTCGGCGGTACTTCTGAAGCCGGCTTCGATTGCAGTGGTTTCATCGGCTACCTGTTCCGCGAAGAAGCGGGCATGAACCTGCCACGCTCCACCCGCGAAATGATCAACGTGGACGCTCCATTGGTCTCGCGCAGCAAGCTCGAGCCGGGTGACCTGCTGTTCTTCGCAACCAACGGCCGTCGCGGTCGCGTCAGTCATGCCGGGATCTACCTGGGTGACAACCAGTTCATCCACTCCAGCAGCCGCCGCAGCGGTGGTGTGCGGATCGATAGCCTGGGCGACAGCTACTGGAACAAGACCTTCATCGAAGCCAAGCGCGCCCTGGCAATGGCACCTAACGCGTCGCCAATCGTCACTGCTCGCAAATAAGCGCACAGTTTGTAAGGCAAACTTAAAGTCTTACTTGAAGTTTGCCATATAAGCGCTAGAATCCTGATGTATGAATGATGGCAAACCGCCTGCGTCCCGCGCAGGCGGTTTTCTTTTCTGCACTCCCGGCAGAAAAAGCCGCAGCCAGATCAGGATGCTCTGCTTATGACGACGTCGGCCCGCCTCGCAATCATGTTCTTCGCAGCGCTGCTCAGTGCCTGCGCCAGCCGCACACCGCCTCCTGCGCCGGTGGTTCGCGCTCCCATCGTATTCGGCTCCCCGCAAGCTTTTTCGCCCGAGGCGGAAGACGTGCTGTTTCGCGCGCTCGGCCTGGTGGGCACGCCTTATCGCTGGGGTGGCAACACGCCGGATTCCGGCTTTGATTGCAGCGGCCTGATCGCCTACGTGTACCGCGATGTCGCTGGCATTGCCTTGCCGCGCACCACTCGCGAGATGATCTCCATGCAGGCGGCGAATGTGGGCAAGGAAGGCCTGCAAACCGGTGACCTGCTTTTCTTCGCCACCAATGGCGGTTCCCAGGTCAGTCATGCCGGTATCTACGTGGGAGAAGGGCGCTTCGTCCACGCACCGGCCACTGGCGGCACCGTGAAGCTCGACAGTCTGTCCAAGACCTATTGGCAAAAAGCCTATCTGAGCGCCAAGCGTGTTCTGCAGCCTGAGCATCTGGCGCGCAATCCGTAAGGTCCGCAGTTGATGGTCATGAGCTGAACCCTGTGGGAGCGGGCTTGCTCGCGAAGGCGTCGTGTCAGTCGCTATTAATGTTGGCTGGCAAACCGCATTCGCGAGCAAGTCCGCTCCCACATTGGGTGTAGGTTGGCAGTTGGAAATTTACTTGACTGCCGACACCCGCCATACCTTGTTCCCCACATCATCGGCCACCAACAGATCACCCTGCTGGTCGATCACCACGCCCACCGGCCGGCCCATGGCTTGTTCCTTGTCGTTGAGGAAACCGGTGAGCACTTCAACCGGTTTACCCGAAGGTTTGCCGGCGCTGAACGGTACGAAAATCACTTTGTAGCCACTGTGGGGCTTGCGGTTCCACGAGCCGTGCTGACCGATGAATGCCCCTTGGGTGAACGGTGCCGGCAGCTTGCTGTTGTCGGCAAAGGTCAGGCCCAGTGATGCGGTATGCGGGCCGACGGCGTAGTCCGGAGCGATAGCCTTGGCCACCAGATCCGGGTTTTGTGGCTCGACGCGAATATCGACATGCTGGCCGTAGTAACTGAAGGGCCAGCCATAGAAACCGCCATCCTTGACCGAGGTGATGTAGTCCGGCACCAGGTCGCTACCGATTTCATCCCGTTCATTGACGGCAGTCCACAGCGCGCCCGTGTGGGATTCCCAGGCCATGCCGTTGGGGTTGCGCAGGCCGGAGGCGAAGATCCGGTGCTGGCCGGTGGCGCGGTCCACTTCCCAGATCGCGGCGCGACCTTCTTCCTTGTCCATGCCGTTTTCGGCGACGTTACTGTTGGAGCCCACGGTGACGTAGAGCTTGCTGCCGTCCTTGCTGGCGATGACGTTTTTGGTCCAGTGGTGGTTAAGCGGGCCACCCGGCAGGTCGATCACCTTGATTGGCGGTGACTTGATCTGCGTATCGCCACTTTCATAGTGAAAGCGCAGCAGGCTGTCAGTGTCGGCCACATACAGGTCGTTGCCGACCAGCGTCATGCCGAAGGGCGAGTTGAGGTTTTGCACAAACACCGTGCGGGTTTCTGCGATGCCATCGTGGTCCTTGTCCCGTAGCAACGTGATGCGGTTCGGGCTGGGCACGGTAGATCCGGCACGCCCCATGACTTTCTTCATCACCCAGCCGCGAATGCCTTTGCCGTCTTCGGGTTTGGGGGGCGCGCTGGTTTCCGCCACCAGTACGTCGCCATTGGGCAGCACATAAAGCCAGCGCGGGTGGTCCAGGTCTTCGGCAAATGCGGCCACTTGAGTGCCCGCGGCAGCGACGGGTTTCGCACCCTGCGGCCAGCCGATGGCCGGGGCGATGTTCAGGGTCGGGATCAGGGTTTTGTTGGGGGTCGGTAGTTGGGGTGACGGACCGGTGCCATCGGAGACTTGCAGTGTGGAGGTCTCGCCACAAGCGGTGAGCCCTCCGCAGAGTGCGATAACGAGAACGAGCGGGATCTTGCGCATGCTGATGTTCCCTATGAATGCCTTGTTCTAATCATAGAGAAGCGTTGACGTGCGATGGTTCAACCCTCAACCGCGAGCCTCCTTGAACAGCACGGCAATACCGGGGTGATAGTTACCGGCTTCGTTGCGCAACTTGCGATAGGCGTAGGGGAAATACCAGGCGACCGCGCAGGTGTGTTCCTTTTGCAGGTCGTCGACCATGTCCTGGAGTTCTTCCGGCGTGGCGCCTTGCTGGGCTTTTTGCGGGGCGACGAACAGGCAGCCGAGTTTCAGGTCGCTGGCATGGCTCACGCGCTTCGCATCGCTGGCGATGTCGAGCAGGGCCTGGGTCAGGTTGAGGCTGTTGACGCGTGGCCAGCGCTGGCTGGTCTGGAGATAAGCACGGGTTTCGGCCGAGGCGAGGAGCAGGTCGGCGCGACTGTTGCGTTCGCCTTCTTCGGTCTGTTTGCGAGTGGGCGTCTGTTGCAGTGTGACCATGTCGGCCATCCAGGCGGCGGCAGACAGCAGGCCGAGATTGGCTTTTTCGTCGTGCCAGTACGGTGTGTCGCCATCGCCGCGGACGGCGTTATAGCGGTCGATGCATTCGAACCAGCGTTCGAGCACCGGGCGCAGGAATTCCAGCTTTGGATTGCTGATGATCATGCCTTGCATGGGCTCACCCTTGTTATTGTGTTGTGGGGTTATGGCTCTTTGATATCATCGCTGAGGGCGTGACACAAGATTGACGTCGGTTTATTGATTGAGGACAGTTATTCGGCCACTCGCCTCCCGGCTTTAATTGACGCTCCATCCCCAACCCTCTAACCTTCGCGGCTTGTTTCAGGTGCTCTGTGACTTGGGTCGACAGAGTGAAACAGGGAAGCCGGTGAGTGAGTTCTTCTGTTGGTCGAAGACCCGCGATTCCGGCGCTGCCCCCGCAACGGTAAATGAGTGAAAACTGTGTGTGATGCCACTGTGTCGATTCGATGCGGGAAGGCGCACAGTCTGGCCCCTCGGCCACTCATGAGCCCGGAGACCGGCCTGATTCATCCAGCGGCATCACGGTGGGCGATGCCAGGCTTGTTGCCTTCTATTCTTGTGCCTGCCCGCCGTTATTCCTGCCTCAACGGAGAGCTCCCCCATGACTGATACCCCCGATCGTGACGAACGCCACCTGGCGCGCATGCAGCGCAAAAAAGCGGTGATCGACGAGCGCATCGCCAATTCCCCGAACGAGTGTGGCCTGCTACTGGTGCTGACCGGCAACGGCAAGGGCAAGAGCAGTTCAGCCTTCGGCATGCTCGCCCGCGCCATGGGGCACGGCATGCAATGCGGCGTGGTGCAGTTCATCAAGGGCCGCAACAGCACGGGCGAAGAGTTGTTCTTCCGGCGCTTTCCCGAGCAGGTGCGTTTTCATGTGATGGGCGAAGGCTTTACCTGGGAAACCCAGGACCGCCAGCGCGACATCGCCGCCGCCGAAGCCGCCTGGGCGGTGTCCCGGGAACTGCTGCGCGACCCGTCCATCGGTCTGGTGGTGCTGGATGAGCTGAACATCGCCCTCAAGCACGGCTACCTCGATCTCGATCAGGTACTCAGCGACTTGCAGGCCCGGCCGCCGATGCAACATGTGGTGGTCACCGGGCGTGCCGCCAAGCCGGAAATGATCGAGATGGCTGACACCGTCACCGAAATGGGTGTGATCAAACACGCCTTCCAGGCCGGGATCAAAGCGCAGAAAGGCGTCGAATTGTGAGTCAGCCTCGGCACTGTCCGGCGGTACTGATTGCCGCGCCGGCTTCCGGCCAGGGCAAGACCACCGTCACCGCGGCGCTGGCCCGATTGCATCGCAATCAGGGACGCAAGGTTCGCGTGTTCAAGTGCGGCCCCGACTTTCTCGATCCGATGATCCTCGAACGCGCCAGCGGTGCGCCGGTGTATCAGTTGGACATGTGGATGGTCGGCGAGCAGGAGAGTCGCCGGTTGCTATGGGAAGCCGCCGCTGAAGCCGATCTGATCCTGATCGAAGGCGTCATGGGGCTGTTCGACGGTACGCCGTCGAGCGCTGATCTGGCGCGGCATTTCGGTGTGCCGGTGTTGGGTGTGATCGATGGCACGGCCATGGCCCAGACCTTTGGCGCACTCGCCTTGGGGCTGGCGCGTTATCAGCCGGACTTGCCGTTCGCCGGGGTGTTGGCCAATCGTGTCGGCACGCTGCGCCACGCGCAACTGCTCGAAGGCAGCCTGACCGAAGGTTTGCGCTGGTACGGCGCGCTGTCCCGGGAAACCGGGATCGAATTGCCGAGCCGCCACCTTGGCCTGGTGCAGGCCAGTGAGTTGAACGATCTCGACCTGCGCCTCGATGCGGCAGCCGATGCCTTGGCCAGCAGTTGCGAGGTCGCGTTGCCGCCGGCAGTCGAGTTCGCCGCCCCGGATGTCATCGTTGCCGAACCGTTGCTGGCCGGTGTGCGCATTGCCGTGGCCCGTGATGAAGCCTTTGCGTTCACCTACGGCGCGAGCCTGGATTTGCTGCGGGCGATGGGCGCCGAGTTGTCGTTCTTCTCGCCTATTCGCGATCGTGCGTTGCCGGAGGCGGACAGCCTGTATCTGCCGGGTGGTTACCCGGAACTGCACCATGTCGCGCTGGCGCAAAACACCGCGATGCTCGACGCGATCCGCGCCCACCACCAGGCAGGCAAACCCTTGCTCGCCGAGTGTGGCGGCATGCTGTATCTGCTCGATTCCCTGACCGATGTCGAGGGCACGCGCGCCGAACTGGTGGGCTTGCTGGCCGGTGACGCGGTCATGCAAAAACGTCTGGCGGCGCTGGCATTGCAAGCGGTGGAATTGCCGGAAGGTTCGCTGCGCGGGCACACCTATCACCATTCGCTGACAACCACTGGGCTGGAACCGATTGCCCGGGGCTTGAGCCCGAATGGCGGGCGCGGAGCGGAGGCGGTTTACCGTGAAGGGCGCATGACTGCCTCTTATGTGCACTTTTATTTTCCGTCCAATCCCTCGGCGATTGCCGCGCTGTTTGCGCCGCACCTTGAGGCCGCCTTCGCTGGCAAGCCAGCGCCTACGAAGGATCACCTAAACCCTGTGGGAGCGGGCTTGCTCGCGAAGAGGCCATGAGCGACAACGCATTCTCTGAAGCCGAACGCCAAGCGGTCTACCGCGTCATCGCCGAACGCCGCGACATGCGCCACTTCAGCGGCGGCACGGTCGAACCCGAGTTGCTGCGGCGCCTGCTCGAGGCCGCGCATCAGGCGCCCAGTGTCGGCCTGATGCAGCCCTGGCGCTTCATCCGCATCAGTGATCGCGCCTTGCGCGGGCAAATCCAGGCCCTGGTGGAAGAAGAGCGCATCCGCACCGCCGAAGCCCTCGGCGAGCGCAGCGATGAGTTCATGAAGCTCAAGGTCGAAGGCATCAACGATTGCGCCGAGGTACTGGTCGCCGCACTGATGGACGACCGTGAACAGCATATCTTCGGTCGCCGCACCTTGCCGGAAATGGACATGGCCTCGCTGTCCTGTGCGATCCAGAACCTGTGGCTGGCATCGCGCGCCGAAGGGTTGGGCATGGGCTGGGTGTCGCTGTTCGAGCCGCAAGCCCTGGCCGATCTGTTGAGGTTGCCAGCAGGCGCAAAACCGCTCGCGGTGCTGTGCCTGGGGCCGGTCAAGGAGTTTTATCCGGCGCCGATGCTGGTGCTTGAAGGCTGGGCGCAGGCGCGTCCGCTACATGAATTGCTGTACGAAAATTATTGGGGAGTGAGTCAATGAGTGTGGCGTTGTTGAGTGTCGCCGCGGTTGCGCTGGATGCGCTGCTGGGTGAGCCCAAACGCTGGCATCCGCTGGTGGCGTTCGGCCGATTTGCCGACCGCATCGAGCAACGTTTCAACGGCGGCGGTCGCGGCTGGCGCAGCCATGGCGTCACCGCGTGGGTGATCGCCGTGTTGCCGCTGGTGCTGTTGGCCACGGCATTCTCCTGGGCACCTTACGTCGGCTGGATCGTCGAGATTCTCGCGCTCTATTGCGCCCTCGGCATGCGCAGCCTCGGTGAACACGTCACGCCTGTGGCCCAGGCTTTGCGCGGCGATGATCTTGATGAGGCACGCAAACGCGTGAGTTATCTGGTCAGCCGTAAAACCAGTGATCTGGATAAAACCGAAGTCGCCCGTGCCGCCACCGAGTCGGTGCTGGAAAATGGCAGCGACGCGGTGTTCGCCGCATTGTTCTGGTTTGCCGTGGCCGGTGTGCCGGGCGTGGTTCTTTACCGCCTGAGCAACACGCTGGATGCGATGTGGGGTTATCGCAACGAGCGCTTCGAGCGGTTCGGCTGGGCGGCGGCGAAGATCGACGACGTACTCAATTACGTCCCCGCGCGCCTGGTGGCACTGACTTACGCGCTGCTGGGCAAAACCCGGCTGGCGCTGAAATGCTGGCGCACCCAGGGGCCGACCTGGGACAGTCCGAACGCCGGCCCGGTGATGGCGGCAGGGGCCGGTGCCCTGGGCGTCGAGTTGGGCGGGGCGGCGATTTATCACGGCGAATTGCATCAGCGTCCGCAGTTGGGCGAAGGCGTGCCGGCGGATGCCGACGCCATTGAGCGGGGCTGGCAACTGGTGCAGCGCGGGGTATGGTTATGGCTGCTGATTCTCTGCATAGGGGCCGAATTTTATGCTTGAGCACGGTGGACGATTGCGCAAGGCAGCGCTCGAATACGGCATAGAGGAGGCCGACTGGCTGGACCTGTCGACGGGCCTTGCGCCCTGGCCGTTCCCGGTGCCGGATATTCCGCTGCGGGCCTGGGCTCGTTTGCCGGAGGCGGACGATGGTCTGGAACAGGCCGCCTGTGATTACTACGGCACCTTGCAGGCATTGCCGGTGGCCGGCTCGCAAATGGCGATCCAGCTGCTGCCGCGATTGCGTCGGGCGGGCAAGGTGGGTGTGCTGTCGCCGTGTTACGCCGAGCACGCCGAAGCGTGGCGTCGCAACGGCTACATCGTGCGTGAAGTGCTGGAGCACGAAGTCGATTTCTTTGTCGACAGTCTCGACGTGCTGGTGGTGGTCAATCCGAATAATCCCACGGGCCTGAGCCTGACGCCCGCTCGCCTGCTCGACTGGCACGCGCGACTGGCCCAGCGCGGTGGCTGGCTGGTGGTGGACGAAGCGTTCATGGATAACACGCCGCAACTGAGCCTGGCGCCGTTTGCCCATCAAGTCGGGTTGATCGTCTTGCGCTCCTTCGGCAAGTTTTTTGGCCTGGCCGGTGTGCGCCTGGGGTTTGTGCTGGCCGAGCGCAAGTTGCTCAAGTTGCTGGCAGAACAAGTCGGGCCGTGGGCTGTGAGCGGGGCAACCCGGGTCGTGGGCCAGGCCTGCTTGCGCGATACCCAGGGGCAGGCGCGGCAACGGGCACGCACCGACGAGGCCGGCGAACGCCTGGCGACGCTGCTGGAACATCACGGGTTCCAGCCCCAGGGCGGTTGTGCGCTGTTCCAGTGGCTGATCACCGAGCGCGCCGAAGAGCTGCATGAATTCATGGCCCAGCGCGGCATTCTCCTGCGGTTGTTCACGCACAACAGCAGCCTGCGCTTCGGCTTGCCCGGTGACGACAGCGCCTGGGCACGACTGGCGCAGGCATTCGAAGCTTTCGCCAAGGAAAACCAATGACCACGCTGATGGTGCAGGGCACCACATCGGATGCCGGTAAAAGCACGCTGGTGACCGCGCTGTGCCGTTGGGCCACGCGCCAGGGCGCCCGGGTGGTGCCGTTCAAGCCGCAGAACATGGCCCTCAACAGTGCGGTGACCGCCGATGGTGGCGAGATCGGCCGCGCCCAGGCGGTACAAGCCCAGGCCGCGAACCTTGAACCGCACACCGACATGAATCCGGTGTTGCTCAAGCCCAACAGTGACACCGGTGCCCAGGTGATCATCCATGGCCGCGCCGTCACCACCATGAACGCCGTTGCCTATCACGACTACAAAACCATCGCCATGCAAGCGGTGCTGGCCTCCCACGAACGCTTGAGTGCGGCGTATCCGCTGGTGATGGTCGAGGGCGCGGGCTCGCCGGCGGAAATCAATCTGCGCGCCGGCGACATCGCCAACATGGGCTTCGCCGAAGCGGTGGATTGCCCGGTGCTGCTGATCGCCGATATCAATCGCGGCGGGGTTTTCGCGCATTTGGTCGGTACACTGGAGTTGCTGTCAGCGAGCGAACAGGCACGGGTCAAAGGGTTCGTGATCAATCGTTTTCGCGGCGACATCGCGTTGCTGCAACCCGGTCTCGACTGGCTCGAAGAGCGCACCGGCAAACCGGTGATCGGCGTGCTGCCGTACGTGATGGACCTGCACCTGGAGGCCGAGGACGGCATCGATCAACGCCAGACTGTCAAAGCCGAACAGGTGCTGAAGGTGGTGGTGCCGGTGCTGCCGCGCATCAGCAATCACACCGATTTCGATCCGCTGCGCCTACATCCGCAAGTGGACCTGCAATTCATCGGCCCCGGCCACGCGATTCCACCCGCCGACCTGATCATTCTTCCCGGTTCGAAAAGTGTGCGCAGCGACCTCGCGTATCTGCGGGCCAACGGCTGGGACACCGCCATAGTCCGGCACCTGCGTTACGGCGGGAAACTGCTGGGGATCTGTGGCGGCCTGCAGATGCTCGGTGAGCAAGTGCATGACCCGCTGGGCCTCGAAGGCGCGCCGGGTTCCAGCGCCGGTTTGGGGCTGCTGGCGTTCCAGACCCAGCTCGAACAAGAGAAGCAGTTGCGCAATGTGCGTGGTCGCCTGGCGCTGGAAGATGCGCCGGTGGCGGGTTATGAGATTCACGCAGGCGTGACCACCGGGCCGGCCCTGGAAAATGCGGCCGTGCAACTGGATGACGGCCGCTGCGATGGTGCGCAAAGTGCTGACGGACAGATTTTCGGTACCTACCTGCACGGGCTGTTCGAATCGCCGGCGGCGTGCAGTGCGCTGCTGCGCTGGGCCGGGTTGCAGGATGTGCAAGCCGTGGATTACCACGCCTTGCGCGAGCGTGATATCGAGCGGCTGGCGGATCTGGTGGAGAAGCATCTGGATACCGGGCTGTTGCGGCAGCTCTGCGGGATCTGAGGTGAACACTCTGGCCTCTTCGCGAGCAAGCCCGCTCCCACAGTTGACCGCGTTCTAATGTGCGGGCTTGCTCGCGAAGACTGAACTGGCCACACCGCTCATTTGAAAGGATGTAACCATGCTCCAACTGATTCTCGGCGGCGCCCGCTCCGGCAAGAGTCGCCTGGCTGAAAAGCTCGCCATCGACAGCGCGCTGGCCGTGACCTACATCGCCACCAGCCAGCCACTGGATGGAGAAATGAACGAGCGGGTCGCTCATCACCGCGCCCGTCGCCCTGCCGAATGGGCACTGATCGAAGAACCACTGGAACTGGCCCGCGTACTGCGTGAAAACGCCCGTGCCGACCACTGCCTGCTGGTGGATTGCCTGACCCTGTGGCTGACCAATCTGCTGATGCTCGACGATGCCGAGCGCTTGCAAGCCGAACGTGATGCCTTGCTGGACTGCCTGGCGTCGCTGCCGGGTGAAATCATTTTTGTCAGCAACGAAACCGGAATGGGTGTCGTGCCGCTGGGCGAATTGACTCGCCGCTATGTCGATGCAGCCGGGTGGCTGCATCAAGCTCTGGCCGAGCGTTGTCAGCGTGTCGTCCTGACCGTCGCCGGCCTGCCCCTGACCTTGAAAGGAACTGCGTTATGACTCAATCCTGGTGGCTGAACCCGTGCAAGCCGGTCGATACCCAAACGCTCGAACAGGCCCGGGCGCGGCAGCAGCAACTGACCAAGCCGGCCGGTTCCCTCGGCCAGCTGGAAGCGGTGGCGGTGCAACTGGCGGGATTGCAGGGGCGGGTCAAGCCGAGTCTGGAGCAGGTGTGGATCGCGATTTTTGCCGGCGACCATGGTGTCGTCGCGGAGGGCGTGTCGGCGTTTCCCCAGGAAGTCACCGGGCAGATGCTGCACAACTTCGTCAGCGGAGGCGCAGCGATCAGTGTGCTGGCGCGGCAACTGGGCGCTTCCCTTGAGGTGGTCGATCTCGGCACGGTCACGCCGTCGCTGAATCTGCGGGGCGTGCGTCACTTGAACGTTGGCCCGGGCACGGCGAATTTTGTCCAGGGATCGGCCATGACCGAGGCCCAGGGGCAACTCGCCTTGCAGGCCGGCCGTGACAGCGTGCAGCGGGCAATTGCCAGCGGGGCGCAGTTGTTTATCGGTGGCGAAATGGGCATCGGCAACACCACCGCCGCCAGCGCCCTGGCGTGTGCGCTGCTCGATTGCCCGGTGGGCCATTTGACCGGACCTGGCACCGGACTCAACGCCGAAGGAGTCAGCCACAAAGCCCAGGTCATCGAGCGCGCCCTGGCCTTGCATGGCGCGCAGCGTGGCGATGCCTTGCAGACCCTGTTCAACCTCGGCGGTTTCGAGATCGCCGCGCTGGTCGGTGCCTATCTTGCCTGTGCCCAGGAAGGTGTCGCGGTGCTGGTGGACGGCTTCATTTGCAGCGTCGCGGCGCTGGTGGCGGTGCGCTTGAATCCTGAGTGTCGTCAGTGGCTGTTGTTCGGTCATCGCGGCGCCGAGCCGGGGCATCGTCATGTGCTGGAAACCCTGAACGCGCAGCCGTTGCTCGACCTCGGCCTGCGGCTTGGCGAAGGCAGTGGCGCGGCATTGGCGGTACCGCTGCTGCGCCTGGCGTGCGACCTGCACGGGCAGATGGCGACCTTCGCCGAAGCCGCCGTGGCAGATCGTCCGGCATGACCTTGCGCCTGGACCTGTTGCGTCACGGTGAAACCGAACTCGGTGGCGGCCTGCGCGGCAGTATCGATGATGCGTTGACCGACACGGGCTGGGCGCAGATGCGCGCCGCCGTGGTCGGACAGGGGCCGTGGGATCGGCTGGTCAGTTCACCCTTGCAGCGTTGTGCGCGGTTTGCCGAGGAGCTCGGTGCGCAATCGGGTGTGCCGGTACAACTGGACAAAGACCTGCAAGAGTTGCATTTCGGCGCCTGGGAAGGACAGAGCGCGGCGGCCTTGATGGAAACCGACGCGCAGGCTCTGGGTTTGTTCTGGGCCGATCCTTATTCGTTCACGCCGCCTCAGGGGGAGCCGGTTGTAGACTTTTCGGCGCGGGTGCTGGCAGCACTGGAGCGGTTGCATGCGACCTGTGCCGGTGAGCGCATTCTGCTGATCAGCCATGGTGGTGTGATGCGTCTGTTGCTGGCGCAAGCCCGGGGGCTGCCGCGAGAGCAACTGCTCAACGTTGAGGTCGGGCATGGCGCACTGTTTTCGCTGACGCTGGAGCCCGCTGGCTTGTTGAAGGAAGTGTCCTGACCATGCTGCCATTCTGGATCGCCCTGCAATTTCTCAGCAGCCTGCCGATTCGCCTGCCTGGTATGCCTGAGCCTCGGGAGCTGGGGCGGTCACTGCTGTTTTATCCGCTGGTGGGATTGCTCTTTGGCGCCATTCTGTGGGCATGCAACTGGCTGCTGCTGGGTACGCCAACGTTGTTGCACGCGGCGTTGCTGCTGAGTGTCTGGGTACTGCTCAGCGGCGGCTTGCATCTCGATGGCCTGGCGGACAGCGCCGATGCCTGGCTCGGCGGTTTTGGCGACCGCGAGCGCACGCTGACCATCATGAAAGACCCGCGCAGCGGGCCGATCGCCGTGGTGACGCTGGTGCTGGTGTTGTTGCTCAAGTTCACCGCGCTGCTGGCGCTGATCGAGCAACAGCACTCGCTTGCCTTGGTCATCGTGCCGTTGATCGGTCGCGGCGCCTTGCTCGGTTTGTTCCTGACTACACCCTATGTGCGTGCGGGTGGGTTGGGTCAGGCATTGGCCGATCATCTTCCGCGCTCGGTGGGCAGGCAGGTGTTGGCGGTCAGTGCACTGGCTTGTGTGTTGATCGCCGGTTTGAGTGGCGTGTTGGCGGTGGTGCTGGCCGTTCTTGGATTTGCCTGGTTGCGGCAGGTGATGCTGCGGCGCCTGGGCGGCACGACGGGGGATACGGCAGGGGCGATGCTGGAGTTGATCGAGGTCGGGGTGCTGGTTGGTTTGGCGTTGGCTTGAGGGTGGTGGTGAATGTGCTGGCCTCTTCGCGAGCAAGCCCGCTCCCACATTAGAACGCGGTCAATTGTGGGAGCGGGCTTGCTCGCGAAGACTTTCTGCAGAACACTGCTAACCCTCATGTAACTTGATTTAACCGACTCGCGGGTATATACACGCACCATGCTCGATTCCCAATGTTTATGCATCAACCTGCGTCGCGCCGCCCGTGGCGTCAGCAGGCATTACGACGGCGCTCTCGATGGCTTCGGGATCAACGTTGCGCAGTATTCTTTGCTGTGCAATCTGCAGCGTCTGGATCAGCCGAGCATCTCGACCCTGGCCGAGGCCATGGGGCTGGATCGCAGCACTCTTGGGCGCAATTTGCGGGTGCTGGAGGGTGAAGGCCTGGTGACGCTGGTCGAGGGTGAGGACATGCGTAATCGCATCGTCCTGCTGACCGAGGCCGGGGCGGAGCGCCTGAAGGCTGCCTTGCCGGCCTGGGAAGCCGCTCAGCAGCGCTTGATCGATCGCCTGGGTGTCGAGAAGCGCGAAATCTTATTGAAGTTGCTGGACGAACTGGCATGACGCCGGTTTTTCCAATTATACGCGGGTATATACCCGCTACCGGAGTACAACAATGACATCGATGTGGCGTACATGCGGCTGGGTTCTGTTGGGGAGTGCGCTGATCCTTGCGTTGTCTCTTGGGGTTCGACATGGCTTCGGGCTGTTTCTGGCGCCAATGAGCGCCGAGTTCGGCTGGGGTCGTGAAGTCTTTGCCTTCGCCATCGCCTTGCAGAACCTGATCTGGGGCCTCGCCCAGCCGTTTACCGGCGCCCTGGCTGACCGCTTCGGCGCGGCGAAAGTGGTGCTGATCGGTGGCGTCCTGTACGCAGTCGGACTGATTTGCATGGGGCTCTCCGACTCGGCGGTGACCCTGTCCCTGAGCGCCGGCCTGCTGATCGGCATCGGACTGTCCGGTACCTCGTTCTCGGTGATTCTGGGGGTGGTCGGCCGCGCAGTACCGGCGGAAAAACGCAGCATGGGCATGGGGATCGCCAGTGCGGCCGGTTCGTTCGGCCAGTTCGCGATGCTGCCCGGCACGCTCGGTCTGATCGGATGGCTTGGCTGGTCCGCGGCGCTGATGGCGCTGGGTTTGCTGGTGGCGTTGATCGTGCCGCTGGTGAGCATGCTCAAGGACAAGCCGCTGCCCGTCCTGGGTCACGAACAAACCCTTGGCGAAGCCCTGCGTGAAGCCTGTTCCCACTCCGGATTCTGGCTGCTGGCGTTCGGCTTTTTTGTGTGCGGATTCCAGGTGGTGTTCATCGGCGTGCACCTGCCGGCCTATCTGGTGGATCAACACCTTCCGGCGACGGTCGGCACCACGGTGCTGGCGCTGATCGGCCTGTTCAATATCTTCGGCACTTATACGGCTGGATGGCTCGGCGGGCGCATGTCCAAGCCGCGTTTGCTTACCGGTCTGTACTTGCTGCGGGCGGTGGTCATTGCGTTGTTCCTGTGGGCGCCGGTGACGACCACCACGGCTTATCTGTTCGGCATGGCGATGGGCTTCCTGTGGCTGTCGACGGTGCCATTGACCAACGGTACGGTGGCGACCTTGTTTGGTGTACGAAACCTGTCCATGCTCGGTGGGATAGTTTTCCTGTTTCACCAGCTCGGTTCGTTCCTGGGCGGCTGGCTGGGTGGCGTGGTGTACGACCGTACCGGCAGCTATGACTTGATCTGGCAGGTCGCGATTCTGCTGAGCCTGATGGCTGCCGCCCTGAACTGGCCAGTGCGTGAACGGCCGGTGGCGCGCCTGCAAACACAATTGAGTGCGACATGAACAGTCTTTGGCCACGAATCACGGTGCTTGCCGTCGGCGCGTTGCTGCTCGCCCTGGCGTGGTGGGGCTGGCATCAGGGCGGGTTGGCGCTTATGCAGTTGGGCATGAGCATCTGCTAGCAGCAGGCTTGCTAGCATGCGGGGATGGCGAGTAACGTCGAGCTTTGACGATTGTTCAAGGATGCTCGAGATGCTCAAACGCTGGTGTGCCGTTCCCGCGTTGCTGATGGCGTTGTCAGGACTGACCTGGGCCGCAGATTGCCCTGAGGTGCTGCAGGGCTCGCTGCCGAAACTGCGGGCCAAGGAGTCCATCGACCTGTGCCAGCGTTATGCCGACAAACCGCTGGTGGTGATCAACACCGCGAGCTTCTGCGGTTTCGCGCCGCAGTTCGAGGGCCTTGAAGCGCTCAATCAGCGCTACAAGGGGCAAGGCCTGGAAATGTTGGGTGTGCCGTCCAACGACTTCAAGCAGGAGTCCAGGGACAGCGCCGAGACCGCGAAAGTCTGCTATGCCAACTATGGTGTGACGTTCACCATGTCTGAGCCGCAGAAGGTACGTGGCGACGGCGCCACCCATCTGTTTCAGGTACTGGCCAGGCAGAGCAGCGCACCGAAGTGGAATTTCTACAAGTATGTGATCGACCGCCAGGGTAACGTGATAGCCAGCTTTTCCAGCCTGACCAAACCGAACGACCCCGAGTTTCTGGCCGCAGTGGAAAAGGCCATTGCTTCCGCGCCGCTGAAACCCTGATCGAAAGCCACAAAAAAGCCCCGTGTCGGTCACCCGAACGGGGCTTTTTTGTGGGCGAGGGGTCAACCCCGCCATGCAGCATCAGAAGCGGTAGGTTGCGCCAACACCGAAACCGTTTGCCGAGTTTTCATACTTGGAATCGTAGGTCTGGCCACGATCGTTTTCGTTTCTGATATTGACCGACTCTTCCTTCAGGTACGAGTAGGCGACGTCGATGGTCAGGTCTTCGGTCGGGCTCCAGCCGGCACCGATGCTGAAGATGGTCCGGTCGCCAGTAGGGATGCGTGGCGAGCGGTCGACGTTGTTGGTCGGCGACTGATCGAAAGACAGACCGGTACGCAGGACCCATTCCTTGTTCAGCTGGTAGGAAGTACCAATGGCGTAAGCCCAGGTGTCGTGCCAGTTTTGCTCTTCGGTAATTTCACCGAACTGACCAGCCAGCACCGGTTGTACGCCATCGTTCTTGACGGTGATTTTTTCCAGCTGGCTCCAGCGGGTCCAGGTGGTACCCGCGTAAGCGGTCCACTTGTCGTTCAGCACCTGGGTGACCGAGAAGTCCACGGATTCAGGCGTGGTGATCTTCAGCGATGCATCGTACTTCTGGTTGGCACCCAGACCGATTGCGCCCAGCACGCCGTAGTTGACCTTGGTATCGCCTTCGAGCTTGTAGTCGACTTTCGAGTGGTAAGTCAGACCCAGGCGGGTGGTATCGGTCGCTTGCACCAGCACGCCGATGTTGTAGCCCAGCGCGGTGTCATCACCCTTGATCTTGACCTTGCCGTCCGGCGCCGCCTGAGTGATCGACAGGTTGGATTCCAGCGTGCCATCGATGCGGTTGATGGTCGGGCCGAAACCGATCGACACCTTGTCGTTGAAGGCGTAGCTGACGGTTGGCTGCAGGGTGACGATTTGCACTTCGGACTTGCTGCCGAAATAGCGACCGGCAAAGCCGTTTTCGTAGTCGGTAATCAGGCCGAATGGCACGTACACGCCTACACCGAATGCCCAATGCTCGTCGATTGGCTTGACGTAGAAGCCCATAGGTACGGTGGTGAAGGGCACCATGTCGCCATCGTTGCTACCGCTGTTAGGGCTGGAGCTGGCGTGGCTGATATCGGTTTTTGCATCGAGGAATGCAACGCCACCGGTAACCTGTTCGCGCTTGATGCGCGACATGCCGGCAGGGTTGCCATAAACAGTACTTGCGTCATCGGCAGAAGAAGATCGCCCGGCGTACCCAGTCCCCATCCCGCTGATGCTGTGTTCGTTGATGGCAAAGCCAGCTGCAAAGATCTGGGTGGATGCCATGGCAACGGCGAGGCTAATGGTGGATTTGAGCATTACTTTTTTCATTATTAGAACTCCTGGTGATCACCGGGGCGAAAATTACCAACATTTTCGTCCCAGCGCCATAGGCTGTATGGCTTGAGTTAGAGCGGTTTTGTAGGACAATCCGACCAGAATCGCTGCGTGTTGCGCGATCTTTGGATCCAGAAGTGTCAGCAGGCTACCTGATTCAGCGGTGAAACACAGGTTTGCCAGGCGCAAGTGAAATCACGCAGACGCCCCTGTGGCTGAAATGTCTGGCGCCAGATTCTGGCCATGCCCAACAAATCATCCGGAGCGGGGAGGGGGGTGTTCTGTTCTTCAACCAGCAGCCAGGCGATGGCTGTGGCGTAACGCAGGTTGACGGTCAATTCGAGGTGCGGGCCGCTGAGAAACGCATGCTGGCTGGCCAGGCCGCGGACCAGGCTCGCACGTTCCGGATCAAGGGCCAGGTAATGGTCCCAAAGGGCCTGGTGGCGGGGCTCGGCGATGCGGTACAGGCCGTGCCCACGGCGGTCATGCAGGGCGGAACCAAGGGCCGACTGGCTGGCGGCAATGCCCAGCAGCAGGGATTCGGCAGTAGCGCTATGGCGTCCGAGGTAGATCAATGTCGGACGAATCACGTAGCGGCACAGTTCGCTGGCAGCGATACCCATATAACCCTCGAAAAACCTGAATTGGACGGCGATACCTGAAAGGGGGGCTTGGCAGCTGTGAATCGACTCAGGCTCGCCGCAAGCGGGTCAAGCCGCTTGAGTTGAAGTGTAGTGTCATATTCGCGCTGTAAAGGACTGTTTTTAAAATATTTCCAGCGACCAGTTATAACCGTTATATCGGATCGTGCTTAGTCGTGATTCGAGGAAAGGGAAACATCGGGCAATAAAAAGCCCCGCTTTTCGGGCGGGGCTTTTGGTTTTTCAGCCTTTCTGGCGTCTCAGGCAACCAGTGCCTGACGGGTACGCTCGATCACGGCCTGCAGCGGCTCGGCGCTGGAGTATTGATCGGGGTACAGGCGTTCGCTGTGACGAGCGATGCCGTGTTCGTTGACCAGGGTGAAGCTGAAGCAGCCTTTGCGAGCGGCCATGATCAGGCAGTTCATTGGTGCAAAAGCGTTGGTTAGGGTGCGAATGGCATCCTGAGTGTGGATTTGAGTAGACATTATTGGGTGTTCCTACAAATGACACGGATAAGAACCGTGCAACGTTAAAACGTTCCAGTAACGTCGATCACCATTGATCGTACGAAGAACCCGACTGGAACAAAGCAGCCAGTTTGAAGCGCTGATAAGTTGGCGCGCTTGGGCTGGCAGGTAGGTACTTAGGAGGGCAGGCAACACATCAAGGGCAAAGGTTCTGGGCCCGGGGTGAAGATCCTGATCAATTTGCAGGTTGGTTCGAGCAGAGTAGGCAGGCGGAGCAACAGCCTTTGTTTTCGATTCAAAGGTTGTGTCGGCGCAAGATTTACCTGGAAACCATCGAGGTGGTCGATCCCGCTTGTTCGGTGGAGGCTTCCGTTGGGAAGGCTGACCCGGGGGGATTTGTTCGACCAGAATTGACTTTCAGCTTGGTACTAACGCCGCGGATACTAACGGATTGAACTGGCGAATGGAAGTGTGCTAGCGAAAAGATTTCCAAAACGGATTGATTTGCCCCTGTGTCCGGTCTGAATCCGACCATTGGTCATGGAGATTTTCAGCCGCGCATCGGTCTAAATGCCGGCTTTGCCAGCGTTTATCCCCAGGCAGAGCAAAAAATGCGCCGAAAAAGCGCATCGATATAACCGCCGGGAAGGCACTTGTGCACATTAGTTGCAGAGCCTGTCACCCTGCTGTCATCTCCCGTTCAAGCTCAGTGGCTGCCTGTAACCAAAATTTAAGTCAATGAAAAACATCGCTTTTTTTTACTGGTGAAAAAATCGTCAGTTTGACTGCGAGCCCCATTCCACAGGGCTTTGAGCGAGTTCAGGGGCGGTTGTCCACTGAGTTATCCACAGCTTCTGTGGATTGTCCCGAGCGCTTGCTCTAGGACGGGCGTGCCGAGATATTTTCAGCTTTACCTGTAAGAAAAAGAGAGTAAAGTTGCGCGCCTTCCGATCTGCCCCACAGTGCTTTATGAAGTTTCGCTCAGCCCCCGTTTCCTCTTCCTCCACACCGCCTTCTGTTGCCCCTACCAAGCGCTTTTCCATGCGCGTGGCGGAGTGGCTGTTGGACAGTCCGCATCTGGGTGAAAACCGTAACGTCAAACACATCGCTGGACGCCTGCTCAAGCAACCGGCCCGTGAAGGCGTGGTGGCTGCGCAAAGCCGCCTTGGCCAGTTGATGTGTCGCGAATGCGGGAATGCCCGGGACCGCCGGATCGGCCAGGACCTGCTGCGTCAGGCCGCCCGGGCAGGCGATCGCCGTGCTCAACAGGAACTGGGGCTGATCGAAGACTGAGCTGTCCAAGACCGGACGCCTTGGTTAACCTTCAGGCTTTATCCGAATGGCAGGAGTGGCTATGGCAATGGACTTGACCAGCGTATTGCTGGGTCTGGCAGCGGCTGCGTTGCCTCTGCTGGTGTTGGCCTGGCAACTTCAGCGTCGGGCCAGCAGCACGCAAGCCGATGTCGCGCTGCTGCAAGAGCGCCTGGCCACGGCGCAACTGGCGCAGGACGGATTGAACGCACAGCTCGAATCCAGCCGCGACGAAATCGCTGACCTGACCCAGGCCAACGCCGCCAAACAGGCTGATCTGGCTGCGCTGCGTCGTGAAGTCGAACTGTTGCAGATCGAGCGCGACGACGCCCGGGACGCCGCCCATGCCTGGAATATCGAACGCGCCGGCAAAGAAGCCGAACTGCGCCGCCTGGATGCCCAGGCCGCCTCGCTCAACGCCGAATTGCGCGAGCAACAGGACAGTCATCAGCAGAGACTCAACGACCTGCAAGGTTCGCGGGACGAGTTGCGCGCGCAGTTTGCCGAGCTGGCGGGGAAAATTTTCGATGAGCGCGAGCAGCGTTTTGCCGAAACCAGTCAGCAGCGCCTGGGGCAGTTGCTCGATCCACTCAAGGAACGCATCCAGTCCTTCGAAAAACGTGTCGAGGAAAGCTATCAAAACGAGGCTCGCGAACGTTTCTCCCTGGCCAAGGAGCTGGAGCGCCTGCAACAGCTGAATTTGCGCTTGAGCGATGAAGCCACCAACCTGACCCGTGCCTTGAAAGGGCAGAAGACCCAGGGCAATTGGGGCGAACTGATTCTTGAGCGCGTGCTTGAGCATGCGGGGCTGGAGAAGGGCCGCGAATACCAGACTCAGGTCAATCTCAAGGGGCCCGATGGCGAACGCTTCCAGCCGGACGTGATCATTTACCTGCCGGGTGACAAGCAGGTGGTGGTCGATTCCAAGGTCAGCCTGACGGCCTATCAGCAGTACGTGGCGGCTGAGGACGAGGCCATCGGCCAGATCGCCATCAAGCAGCACGTGCTGTCGTTGCGCAATCACGTCAAGGGCCTGGCGGGCAAGGATTACAAACGCCTCGATGGTTTGCACAGCCTGGATTTCGTGTTGCTTTTCGTGCCGATCGAGGCAGCGTTTTCTGCCGCGTTGCAGGCTGAACCGACGCTGTTCCAGGAGGCATTCGACCGCAACATCGTGATTGTCAGCCCCACCACGTTGTTGGCGACCCTGCGCGTCATCGACAGCCTGTGGAAGCAGGAGCGCCAGAGCCAGAATGCCCGGGAAATCGCCGAGCGGGCCGGGTGGCTGTACGACAAGTTCGTGCTGTTCATTCAGGATCTGGACGAGGTCGGCAATCGCCTGCAGCAACTGGACAAGGCCTACAGCTCGGCACGCAACAAGCTGACAGAGGGCCGTGGCAACCTGGTCAGTCGCAGTGAACAACTCAAGCTGCTGGGCGCGCGGGCGAGCAAGAGCCTGCCGGCGGACTTGCTGGAGCGGGCGATGACCGATGTGGATGGGTTGGTCGAGTTGCCGGAGTAGCGCGGACCCTGTGGCGAGGGGGCTTGCCCCCGTTGGGTCGCGCAGCGGCCCCAAATCATTCAACGAGTCTCTTCAGGTAGAGCACGTTGTCGATGTGACGACTGCTGCGCAGCCGAACGGGGGCAAGCCCCCTCGCCACAGGAGGCTGCGTTACAACGGCAAATATCGGCTCAACAACGCCCGCAACGCCGCCGGTTTCACCGGTTTGGCCAAATAGTCCAGCCCCGCGGCGTGCACCAGGTCAACCGTCTCCGGCCGGCCATCGGCGCTGATCACCACCCCGGGAACCGGCTCGCCCATTTGCGTGCGCAACCAGGCCATCAAATCGGTTCCAGTCTCGCCATGATCGAGGTGGTAATCCACCAGCGCCAATTGTGGGCGCATGCCTTCGCCAAGCAATGCGGCACATTCCTCGCGATTGCGCGCGGTCCAGACCTGGCAACCCCAGCGGCTGAGCAGGCTGTTCATGCCGATCAGGATGCTGTCCTCGTTGTCGATACACAGCACCTGCGCGCCATTGAGCAATTTGCCATTGAGCTCGGCGACTTTGACCGGCGCTGCTGTTTGCGCCCGGGCCAGCGGCACGCTGACGCTGAATACACTACCGCGCCCCGGCCAGGAGCGTACACGCAAGGTATGACCGAGCACGCGACAAAGTCCGTCGGCAATAGCCAGTCCCAGGCCGAGGCCTTTTTCGGCCCGTGTCTGGTGGCTGTCGAGGCGCTTGAACTCTTCGAAAATCACCTGCTGTTTATCTTCCGGAATACCCGGCCCGCGATCCCAGACTTCCAGGCTCAGTTGTTCCTTGTGCCGGCGAACCCCCAGTAGCACCGGCCCTTTGCCGTAGCGGAAAGCATTGGTCAGGAAGTTCTGCAAAATCCGTCGCAGCAGTTTGACGTCGCTGTCGACCCGCAGCGCGCTGCCACGCACGCGGAACTCCAGTTTTTGTTCTTGCGCCAACACCTTGAACTCGGTGCCGAGGGTGTCGAACAGTTCGTTGATCGCGAACGGCTGGCGATTCGGGTTGATCTTGCCGTTCTCCAGGCGGGAAATGTCCAGCAGGTCGCTGATCAAATCCTCGGCAGAGCGCAGCGAGCTGTCCAGGTGCCCGACCAGTTTCTGCGCTTCGCCGGACAAACCATCGTCCTGATGGGAGAGGGCGGCGGAGAACAGCCGCGCCGCATTCAAAGGTTGCATCAAGTCATGGCTGACGGCCGCGAGGAAACGGGTCTTGGACTGGTTGGCCGCCTCGGCAGTGCCCTTGGCTTCAGTCAGGGCGACGTTGAGCTGCGACAATTCGTGGGTGCGTTCGGTGACCCGTTGCTCCAGGCCTTCGTTGGCCTCGGTCAGCGCCTGCTCGGCTTCGCGGAAGGCGGTAATGTCGGTGAAACTCATGACGAAGCCACCGCCCGGCATCGGGTTGCCGATCAGCTCGATCACCCGGCCATTGGGGAACAGGCGCTCGGAGGTATGTGCGCGGCCCTGGCGCATCCAGTGCAGGCGGCGCGCAACGTGCACTTCGGCTTCGCCGGGACCGCACAGGCCGCGCTCGGCATTGTGGCGAATGATGTCGGCGATGGGCCGGCCGACTCTGATCAGGCCATCCGGGTAGTTGAACAAATCCAGATAGCGACGGTTCCAGGCCACCAGTTTCAGCGACTGGTCGACCACGCTGATGCCCTGGGTGATGTTCTCGATGGCGCCTTGCAGCAAGGCACGGTTGAACTGCAACACCTCCGAGGCTTCGTCGGCGATGCGCACGACGTCCTCCAGTTGCATCTCTCGGCCTTCAATGGCGGCTTTTACCACCGCGCGGGTTGAAGAGGCACCGAGCACACCGGCCAGCAAGCGTTCGGTATGGGCGATCCATTCACTGTCGGCGTTCTGGTTCGGATTGAAGCCTTTGCCCTGGCGATAGGCAAAGCGGATGAAGCTTTGACGGGCGCGTTCTTCGCCGACGAAGCGCGCTGCCAGTTGCAGCAGGTCGTCGATCTGCACTGAAAGCATCGAGCGTGCGCTGGGGCGGGCACTGATTTCCTGGCCGATGAAGCGGCCCGCCTGCCAGTGCTCGGAAACCCGGGTACGCGACAGCACCGAGACCCAGGCGAACAGCGTGAAGTTGCCGGCCAGCGACAGCACCACGCCTTGGGTCAGCGGGGTGATCGGCAGGTTCAGTGGATTGCTGTGCAGCCAGGCCAGGCCCGGGAATGTGCTCAAGGACAGGCCGAGGCTCAGGGCGGCAATCGGCAGGATCAAGGTGTAGAACCACAGGAACGTGCCCGCGGCGAGGCCTGCGAAAACGCCGCGACGGTTGGCCTGCTTCCAGTACAGCGCCCCGAGCATGGCGGGGGCCAGTTGGGTCACGGCGGCGAAGGCAATCTGGCCGATGGTCGCCAGGCTGGCGGTCGAGCCCAGCAGGCGATAGCTGACATAGGCCAGCAGCAGAATGACCACGATGCTGACGCGGCGCACCGACAGCATCCACTGGCGGAACACTTCGAACGGGCGCTCGGCGTTGTTGCGACGCAGCAACCAGGGCAACAGCATATCGTTGGAGACCATGGTCGACAGCGCCACGCTGGCCACGATCACCATGCCGGTGGCCGCCGATGCGCCACCGATAAACGCCAGCAGGGCCAGCGCCGGATGCGCCTGGGCCAGGGGCAGGCTGATGACGAACGAGTCAGGCAACACCGAACTGGGCAGCAGCATCTGGCCGGCCAGGGCGATCGGCACGACAAACAATGCCGCGAGGGCGAGGTAGGCCGGGAAAACCCATTTGGCCAGGCGCAGATCCTGGGGATCGATGTTCTCGACAACGGTCACGTGGAACTGCCGCGGCAAGCAAATGATCGCCATCATCGCCACACCGGTCTGTACCACCATCGACGGCCAGTTGATGGTTTCCTTCCAGTACTGTTCGAGCCGCGGCGCCAGCATGGCCTGGTCGAACAGGTCGTCGAAACCGTCGTACAGGCCGTAGGTCACGAAAGCGCCGACGGCGAGAAACGCGAACAGTTTGACCAGTGATTCGAAGGCAATCGCCAGCACCATGCCACGGTGGTGCTCCGTGGCGTCGAGGTTGCGGGTACCGAAGACAATGGTGAACAGCGCCAGCACCAGCGACACGATCAGCGCGGTGTCCTGGGCGCGGGTGCCCATGGCGTCGGCGCCGGCGCCGATCAGCAGGTTCACGCCGAGCACGATGCCTTTGAGCTGCAATGCGATATAGGGCAGCACGCCGACCAGGCAGATCAGCGCCACCACCACCGCCAGTGACTGGGATTTGCCATAGCGTGCGGCGATGAAGTCGGCGATCGAGGTGATGTTCTCCTGTTTACTGATCATCACCATTTTTTGCAGGACCCACGGTGCGCCAACCAGCAACAGGATCGGCCCGAGGTAGATCGGCAGAAACGACCAGAGCTGTTCGGCGGCCTGGCCCACGGCGCCGAAGAAGGTCCAGCTGGTGCAATAGACCGCCAGCGACAGGCTGTACACCCAGGCTCGCACTCGCGGCGGCAAGGGCGCACTGCGACGGTCGCCATAGAAGGCGATGGCGAACATGATGGCCATATAGGCCAGGGCGACGGCGGCGATCAGCCCGGTGGACAGCGACATGGGGACTCCAGACAAAAGACATCCGAGCCTCCCGCCCGGACAGACAGTCTCGCACGACCGCCAGCGTTAGTCAGTGTCGACCAAGGTCGTGGCGTGGCGGGGTGTCGCAGGGAGATGTCAGATGGATCTTCAGTGTTTGGGAGGGACCTTTCGCGAGCAAGCCCGCTCCCACATTCGACCGTGTTTATCTGTAGGAACACAGTCGAATGTGGGAGCGGGCTTGCTCGCGAATGGCGGTATTACTGACTCAATGCAATCTCGATCAACCGATGCAGCTCTTCAACCTCAAGCGGCGCCTCGGAAAACAGGATGCGGAACACGATGGGCGCCGCGATCAGGTTGATCATTCGATCGACACCCCGTACGGGTTCGTTGGGATAACGGTCGAGGATTGTCTGCAACTGCCCGCCAATGATGGTCGCGCAGTAACTCGGCTTCAACGCCGCCTGCACGTCGTACAGCATGTTGCGGCCAGGCTCGGAGCTCATTTCGTCCAGGTACTGTTCCGCCCAGGCCCGAATATCGCCGTGCAGGCTACCGGTATTGATCGGCTGGTTGTCGGGCTGCATGCGGGCGAGGGCGACGTCGGCCAGCAGCGCCGACACATCACCCCAGCGTCGATAGATGGTTGACGGCGTGACGCCCGCGCGCGCAGCGATTTGCGGCACGGTCACGCTGGCGCGGTCCTGCTCCTCGAGGAGCTGGCGCACGGCCGCATGAATCGACTCTTGTACCCGCGCACTGCGCCCGCCTGGGCGTAAGGTCGGAGCTGTCATCCTGTGATTCCTGTAAAAGCCATGCTTTGGACCTTAACACAAAGAATTTGCTTTAAGAGAAATCCAGCAGCACACTCCGCAAAAGCAAAAAGTTAGCTTTTGCGGAGTGTGCCCATGTCCAGTTCTCATTCAAACCGTGCCAGCCTGTGGTTTCTGGCGATTACGCTGCTCAGTTTCCTCGCCGCCTCCACTGCGCCGACGCCGCTGTATCACCTGTACCAGGAGCAGATGCAGTTTTCGGCAGCGATGCTGACCCTGATTTTCGCCGTATACGCCCTCAGCCTGCTGGCCGCGTTGCTGACGGTCGGCTCGCTGTCGGATTACCTGGGGCGCAAGCCGGTGATTTTTACCGCGGTGGTGCTGAACATCCTGGCGATGCTGCTGTTTATCTACGCCGATAGCGTCGCCTGGTTGATCAGTGCCCGGGTACTGCAAGGCTTCGCGACGGGCATGGCGACTGCGGTCTTGAGTGCAACGCTGCTCGACACCGACCGACAGCAAGGGCCGTTGGTCAATAGCGTCGCGCCGTTGCTCGGCATGGCCCTGGGTGGACTGGGCTGTGGTTTGCTGGCCGAGTTTGCTCCGGCGCCGTTGCACTTGACCTATTGGTTGTTACTTGTGCTGTTCGCGATGCAGGCCATATGGGTCTGGCGTCTACCGGAGAGCGTCACGCGCCAGTCTGGGGCCTGGGCATCATTGCGACCCACCCTGCATGTGCCGGTCCAGGCGCGGGTGACGTTATGGCGGGTGTTGCCGCTCAACACGGCGACTTGGGCGCTGGGCGGATTTTACGCGTCGCTGGCACCTTCATTGGTGCGCACGGCGACCGGTTCAACGTCGAACCTGATTGGCGGGGCGACCGTCGCCGCATTGACGGTGACCGGTGCCCTGATGATTTACACGCTGCGCAATCAGGCTGCGACCAAGGCGCTGCAACTGGGCGCCTGTGCGCTGCCGGTGGGAGTCGTCCTGATTTTACTGGGCGTGCATAGCGCCAGTTTGCCGTTGTTTTTCCTCGGCACGCTGGTCGCCGGTTGCGGCTTCGGCGCCGGTTTCCTCGGGGCGGTGCGCAGTCTGGTGCCGCTGGCTTTGCCCCATGAGCGCGCGGGTCTGATGTCGGCGTATTACGTGCTCAGTTACCTGGCGTTCTGCCTGCCGGCACTGCTGGCCGGCAATCTGGCGCGGAATTTTGGTCTGGTGGCAACGACCGATGGTTATGGCGCGGTATTGATTGTGCTGGCCCTCAGCGCAATGGCGAGTTTATTGCGATCACGTTCGGCCAGGGCCTGCGAGGCCAACTTGTAAAATTGAGTTAGCCTTGGCGCTCACTCTGCTCAATCGAAGGACCGGACCATGAAGATCATCCGCAGTAAGTCGTTCACGGGCGAGCGTGCCTGGGCCGCGCTGGACATCGCCAACATGAACGGCATCACCACGCGGCTGCACTGGACCGATCAACCCTACAAATGGCACACAAACGATGGCGAAGAAGTGTTTGTCGTACTGGATGGCCAGGTGCAGATGCGTTATCGCGAATTGGGGGTGGAGCGGGATGTCTTGCTGGAGGTCGGCGACATTTTTTATGCCTCGGTGGGCACCGAGCATGTGGCGCATCCTGTAGGGCCGGCGCGGATATTGGTGGTCGAATCGGAAGGCAGTGTCTGACTCTATATAGGTGATATCGATAAGATATAGAGATATTACCCGTTATATAGATATTCGATTCGGATCTAACATGGGCTCCACCTCACGAGAGGACAGGAGTTCGCCATGACATGCGCCAATAGCATCAAGCCCGGAATCAAACCTTTCAGTCACTTGCAGCATCCCCGCGAGGTGATCCGCCAGTTCACCCCCAACTGGTTCGCGGCCACCATGGGCACCGGCGTGCTGGCGTTGGCGCTGGCACAATTGCCGGTCGCCATGCCCGCGTTGCACGCGTTCGCCGAAGCCCTTTGGCTGTTCAACATCGTCCTGTTTCTGCTGTTTACGGCGCTGTACGCGGCGCGTTGGCTGCTGTTTTTCGACGAGGCACGACGGATCTTCGGCCACTCCACGGTCTCGATGTTTTTCGGCACCATCCCCATGGGCCTGGCGACCATCATCAACGGCTTCCTGGTGTTCGGTCTGCCGCGCTGGGGCGACGGTATGATCCACATCGCCGAGATGTTGTGGTGGCTGGATGTGGCCATGTCGCTGGCCTGCGGCGTGCTGATTCCCTACATGATGTTCACCCGTCAGGAGCACAGCATCGACCAGATGACCGCCGTCTGGCTGTTGCCGGTGGTCGCGGCAGAAGTCGCGGCAGCCAGCGGTGGTTTGCTGGCGCCGCACCTGGCCGACGCCCACTCGCAACTGGTGGTGCTGGTGACCAGCTACGTGCTCTGGGCCTTTTCCCTGCCGGTGGCTTTCAGCATCCTGACCATTCTCTTGTTGCGCATGGCCCTGCATAAGCTGCCCCACGAAAACATGGCCGCCTCAAGCTGGCTGGCTCTTGGCCCGATCGGCACAGGTGCATTGGGCATGCTGGTGCTCGGCGGCGATGCACCGCTCATTTTCGCGGCCAACGGTATGCCGGGAGTCGGTGAGATTGCCGCTGGATTGGGCCTGGTGGCCGGCATCACCCTATGGGGCTTCGGCCTGTGGTGGATGCTGATGGCGCTGCTGATCACCGGGCGCTACCTGCGTGCCGGCATTCCCTTCAACCTCGGCTGGTGGGGCTTCACCTTCCCGTTGGGCGTCTATTCCCTGGCGACGTTGAAACTGGCCAGTACCTTGAACCTGACGTTTTTCAGCGTGTTTGGCTGCGTGCTGGTGGCGTTGCTGGCCGCGATGTGGCTGATTGTCGGCAAGCGCACGGTGCTGGGCGCCTGGCGTGGTGAGCTGTTTGTCTCGCCGTGCATTGCCGGATTGAAGAAATAACCGGCAAAGATTGGGTAATGTGTGGCCTGGATCGATTTTTGATATTCCAATAAAGGAATCCCGGCCACTCGTTACCTCATTCAGGGAAACATGGAAGATGAGTCACCCCTCACAGTTCACCTTGCTGCGCACCCGGCGCTTCCTGCCGTTCTTCATCACCCAGTCCCTCGGGGCGTTCAACGACAACGTATTCAAGCAGTCGTTGATCCTCGCCATTCTGTACAAGCTGAGCATCGAAGGTGACCGCTCGATCTGGGTCAACCTGTGCGCGCTGCTGTTCATCCTGCCGTTTTTCCTGTTCTCGGCGCTGGCCGGGCAATTCGGGGAAAAGTTCGCCAAGGACGCGTTGATCCGCCTGATCAAGCTGGGGGAAATCGCCATCATGGCGATCGGCGCCGTCGGTTTCATGTTCGATCACCTGTCGTTGATGCTGGTGGCGCTGTTCGCCATGGGCACCCATTCGGCGCTGTTCGGGCCGGTGAAGTACTCGATCATGCCGCAAGCCCTGCATGAGGATGAGCTGGTGGGCGGCAACGGCCTGGTGGAAATGGGCACGTTCCTGGCGATCCTCGCCGGCACCATTGGCGCCGGGGTCATGATGTCTTCGGCGCATTACGCGCCGGTGGTGTCCACGGCAATCATCGGCATTGCCGTACTCGGCTACCTGGCCAGCCGCAGCATTCCTCGCGCAGCGGCCGCCACGCCGCAAATGCGCCTGAACTGGAACATCTTCAGCCAGTCCTGGGCCACGTTGAAACTGGGCCTGGGGCAAACGCCGGCGGTGTCGCGCTCGATTGTCGGCAACTCGTGGTTCTGGTTTGTCGGGGCGATTTACCTGACGCAGATCCCGGCCTATGCCAAGGAATGGATGCACGGCGACGAAACCGTGGTGACGCTGATTCTGACGGTGTTCTCGGTCGGCATCGCGTTGGGTTCGATGCTTTGCGAGAAGCTCTCCGGACGCAAGGTCGAGATTGGCCTGGTGCCGTTCGGCTCGTTTGGCCTGACCGTTTTCGGCCTGCTGCTGTGGTGGCATTCCGGCGGTATTCCGGACAGCGCCGCCGGCCATGGCTGGATTGAGATTCTCGGTTTCGGCCATACCTGGCTGGTGTTGTTCGACATCCTCGGCCTGGGCGTCTTCGGCGGTTTCTACATCGTGCCGCTGTACGCGCTGATCCAGTCACGAACCGCGGAGAACGAACGGGCGCGGGTGATTGCCGCCAACAACATCCTCAACGCGTTGTTCATGGTGGTATCGGCGATTGTCTCGATCGTCTTGCTGAGCGTGGCCAAGCTGTCGATCCCGCAGCTGTTCCTGGTGGTGTCGTTGCTGAACATCGGCGTCAACGCCTACATCTTCAAGATCGTCCCCGAGTTCACCATGCGTTTCATGATCTGGCTGCTCAGCCATTCCATGTACCGCGTCGAGCACCGCAACCTGGATCTGATCCCCGATGAAGGCGCGGCGCTGCTGGTGTGCAACCACGTATCGTTCGTCGACGCCTTGCTGATTGGCGGCGCGGTGCGTAGGCCGATTCGCTTTGTGATGTATTACAAGATCTACAATCTGCCGGTGCTGAACTTCATCTTCCGTACCGCGGGGACGATTCCTATCGCGGGGCGTCATGAAGATATCCAGATCTACGAAAAGGCCTTCACACGCATTGCCCGGTATCTGAAGGAGGGTGAGCTGGTGTGCATCTTCCCCGAGGGTAAGTTGACCGCCGATGGCGAGATGAATGAGTTCAAGGGCGGCTTGACGCGGATTCTCGAAGAGACGCCGGTGCCGGTGATCCCGCTGGCCTTGCAAGGGTTGTGGGGGAGTTTCTTCAGTCGCGATCCGGGCAAGGGGCTGTTTCGCCGGTTGTGGTCGCGGGTGACCCTGGTGGCGGGGCCGGCGGTGGCGGTTGAGGTGGCGGAGCCGGCGAAGTTGCAGGCGTTGGTGGGGGAGTTGCGCGGGGCAGTCAGATAGCCGGAGGCTGTGCTGGCCTCTTCGCGAGCAAGCCCGCTCCCACAGGAATTGATGGTGTACTCCACATGTGTGGGAGTGCACGAAACCTGTAGGAGCTGGCTTGCCAGCGATGGCGTCAGCGGCCTAAGCGCTGACCTTCAGGCCAACGAGCCCGAAAATGATCAACGCCACACTCGCCAACCGCACCAGCGCCATGGACTCGCCGAACAGAATGATCCCGGCGATCACCGTGCCAACGGCGCCGACACCGGTCCAGATCGCATAGGCCGTACCCAGCGGCAATTCCTTCATGGCAAGGCCGAGCAGGCCAAGGCTGATCGCCATGGCCGCAACGGTCAAGACAGTGGGGAGCGGGCGGGTGAAGCCGTCGGTGTACTTGAGGCCGACGGCCCAGCCCACTTCGAACAGGCCGGCGAAAAACAGAATGATCCAGGACATGAAGACCTCCATCGTCTGACGGGGTCGTCCCCTGATTAATGACTCGATCGAGCCGCGAGGTCGTCCTCGCGATGCGCAATATAGTGCCCAGCATTAACCTGGGGATCAAGTTTCGAATCAGTCGCTGACTTGCTGGGCCGCCATTTCCCGATCCTGTTTCTCGCTCATGCGACGGAAATACGTCGAAAGCAATGCCCCGGAAATGTTGTGCCAGACGCTGAACAGCGCGCTGGGCACCGCCGCCAGTGGCGAGAAGTGCGCGCTGGCCAGGGCCGCGCCCAATCCGGAGTTCTGCATGCCAACTTCCAGGGCCAGGGACTTGCGCTGGGCCAAAGGGAGCTTGAACAGGCGCCCGGTGAAGTACCCCAGCAGGTAGCCGAAGCTGTTGTGCAGCATGACCACGGCCATGATCAACAGGCCGGATTCGGCAATCTTCGCCTGGCTGGCGGCAACCACGGCGGTGACGATGATCACGATGCTCACTACCGAGACCAGCGGCAACACGTCCACGGCGTGGCGAACCTTGTCGCCGAGCACCCGTTGGGCAACCACGCCCAGCACGATCGGCAACAGCACCACTTGCAGGATCGACCAGAACAGCTCCATGAACGACACCGGCAACCAGGCCGAGGCCAGCAGCCAGATCAGCGCCGGCGTCAGCAGCGGGGCGAGGAGGGTGGTGACGGCGGCGATGGCCACTGACAGCGCCAGGTCGCCGCGGGCCAGCCAGGTCATCACGTTCGACGAGGTGCCGCTTGGGCAGCAACCGACCAGAATCACGCCGACGGCAATTTCCGGCGGCAAGTGAAATGCCTGGCAGAGCAACCACGCCACGCCCGGCATGATCACGAAATGTGCAACCACGCCCAGGGCCACGCGCCATGGATGGCGAGCGACTTCGGCGAAGTCTTCGAGTTTGAGGGTCAGGCCCATACCGAACATCACCAGCCCCAGCAGGGGCACGATGGCGCCTTTGAGGCCGAGGAACCATGCCGGCTGCAGAAACGCCACGACAGCGAAAATCAGTACCCAGTAGGCGAAGGTGTTGCCGACAAAACGACTCAATGCAGCCAGTGCGCGCATGGCTTGATCCTTTTTATTAAGTAGCACCACAAAACCAAATGTGGGAGCGGGCTTGCTCGCGAAGGCGGAGTATCAGTCAGTTCATATGTCGACTGACACTC